>JAHDHB010000176.1:0-4522 GCA_020631545.1 Saprospiraceae bacterium
GAAAAAAAATTCTTCAAAATTTAAGGTAAAAGAGGCATACAGTACGCAGGGCGCATTACAATGCATATGTGTTCAGGCTTCCATTCGGTCGCCCGAACACATATGCTTACGTTACATCAATATTAAACTTAAAAAACATGAAAAAAATAATATCAATACATTTGCTAGTAATGGTTTTTTGGGGTTCGCTGTTTGCGATTCAAAATGGCGACTTTAACAATGGGTTAAATGGTTGGGATACACAAGGATCGGTTAATGATGCTGGTGGATATGCCTGTATTGATAATAGAAGTGTTCTTAGCCAAACGTTCGATTGTATCGAAGATGTAACTAAGCATTGCTATATAAAATTTGATATTTTGCCTCCAGGTGCACCTGCCAATACTAAGATAAGACTTTCCTCCCCCGACTTAATAGAAGTGTTCTCTACAGCGGGGTTAGCCGCTGGAACTTATCAAGTTAAGTTCCCTATTTGTACAAAAGTAACTGTTGAATTTTTAAGTATAACGCATCCACAATTTTATATTGATAATGTTATAGATACATGTAGGGTAGACGGTTTTTGGGGAGTTACCGAAATTCAACCAATGGTTATACCTGATTCAAAAACGCCTTTTGACATGACTTGGGATTGGACAGGACATAAACGTAAAATTAATTTTTGCATAGATCCCGTGCTAATTTCTTGTATAGTGATTTCAGAGCCTGACAAACCGCAAAATTTATTTGAAGCAGCACTACATGCATTTGATATCTGGAACTTCACTCAACTAGGATTACCAGCAGATTGTCAGTGGCAATTTTTAGAAGTTGTGTGGGGTGATCCTAGTTGTGAACTTTGCGTTACTAAGGACTCTACAGAACTACAGAATACTATAGATTCAAATGAAGCATCAATGGAGGCTTTAGGATATTTTCGAAAGACTTCCCAAGATTCAATGGGAGAATACACAAAAGCATTTATTCGATTGAAGCGCTTTTTTCAACCAGATTCAGGCTGGGGGACTAAAAATTCTCCTGCAGGAAACAAATTATATGATCCGATAATTGTTATGATGCATGAAATCGGACATGCAATGAGGCTAGATGATGTTCCTGTTTTTCAAGCCCCAACCTTTGTTACTCCTGGTAGTCTTCATGGAACCATAATGCGATCAAACCTTACATCAGGTCTATATTCAATTAATCCTCTGCCTCAAGATGAGTATCTTCCACATATAGATGATTTAACAGGGGTGAAAAAGTCAGCAGAAACTAAACTCTGGCCAACCACAATACCAACAGTTTCCCAATGGGGGATAATTATTTTGGGGATACTACTTTTGACAATAGGCAGTGTATCAATAGTTAGACAAAGACGAACAACTTTAGTGGCAGTTAATAATAGAAACCAAAATTTAAAAGTTTCACTATTTAGTTCAGAACAATTTGGAAGAATAGTATTAAAAAGCATACCATTTATCCTTGTTATTATTGTAGTAATATCAATATTCGAAGGAAGATTATTTACCAGAAATATAACAGGAACAATCATTAGTGGATTGATTATTTCTTACTTGATTCATTTCATATCGATGAATGAAAAATTAGAACAGTAAGAAGAAAAAGTGCCTAACAAAAATAACTAACGACTGTGCCTGCTAAGCGCAGGCACAGTCGTAGCTTATTAAACGGCATAACGTCCATGCTTGCTAAGCGCAGCACACCGCATGCCTAGAGAGCAACAGAGCAACCATGAAGGATTGCCCTCTGAATACCTGTTTTCATTTATCAAGAATGCGCTCACCTACATATTCCACAAGCAGCTAACGTAGCGAAGTCACGACCAAGTACTTAAACAAAAAATGGAGAATGAATGACTTCCATCAGAAATCCTTCATTCTCCATTCTAAAAGATTAGTATGCTAGGGATTAAAGTCCTAGTTTCACAAATGGCTTTACAAAAACAGGTGTTTTACCTTCATCGTGAATTTGAATGAAATATTCTCCATCCGATAATTTAGGTAAATCAAAGTCGAAATGATTAGCGCCTTGCGATAGCGTATTATTTTCTTCATAGAGTATACGCCCTAATTGATCTACAACTTGAAAGAGAATAGGAGAAGTTCTCGTGCTGTTCAAGTCCATCATCAAAACTTTATCGACGGGATTCGGGTAGAGTGTAACCGCTTCAATCCAAGAAGCTTGTGCTTCAATATTTGTAGCTACTGCCGTAGTAACAGCAATAGAAATCGATAAGGAACAGCCCTTGGCATCCACCACTGTAGCATCATAAATTCCCGCAGTCAAACCACCACGTATCAAGGTATTAGCACCATCCGCCCAAGCGACTGTGTAAGGAGCTACGCCGCCAGATATGGATAGGGTAATACTCCCGTCGGTAGAAGTAGCCGTCGTCGTTTCTTGAATCTCATAATTCACCTCTGGAAGTGATAAACCCGTGATAACCACTGTAGAAATTTGCTGACATCCCCACTCGTCCGTAGCAGAAAGCGTATAGGTTTTATTGCCTGTAACCATCGCTACAGGATTAGCCACATCCGCTGCACTTAGGCCATCAGTAGGAAACCAAGCATAGGTGTAATCGCCCGTTCCACCAGAAACGCTAGGCTCTCCACCCAAAGTAAGGCTTGAACCAACACAGGTCTCTAAACTCCCACCAGCATCTACCGTAAAGCCACCACAAAGACTAGCACCAGAACAATCAAAAGCTTCTTCTGTAATCGCTATACCCGGAAAGCTAGAGCAATCGACGTTGCCTAAATTGCAATTCCCAATCATTTCACCACAAGCGGTATAAAACTGATTAACAAACAATTCGCTGTTTTCGAAGCAAAGATTGGGTTGATGAGCAGTCCCTCCCTGTACATACTTTATTTTCAAGTGAAAAAGTGGCGTAGGAACTGTTGTAATTCCCTTAGAAATACAATTTCCGGTAAACTCTTGCTGCCAAGCAACACTTAGTTTTTCAGATGTATTATCGTTCAAAAGCGGTGTACTGTAGACATTGGCCACCCCCATAAAATTATCCTTCAAGTTTAGAAGGTAATCATTACCAACAAAAGAAACTGCCGCTCGGCCTGTCCCCGTCGCTGATTCACCGAAAGCAGCCTTATTGTAATTTAAATAAACCTGACCCGACGACATGTAGAAAGCGCCTGCCTGAGTTTGACTGGCCACCATAACATCGACTTCATAATACTGATCAGTACCATCAGTCGTCAATTGTGGATTATCAAATGATAATTTAATATCCTGAGCCATCAAGGCCAAAGGAAAACATAAAATTAAAATCGTGTAACGTAAAAATTGCATAATTCAATGATATTGAGGATGGAGGATTGTGATTTCTCGCACTGGCTATTCGAAATTCTTGTGGAGGTAAACAAGAATTCGGTTAAATAACCTCTTTTCCTAATACGGATAAAAACATCCTTAAATATACAAAACAAGTATTAAATAAGGCGCTTTTAATAGGTTACTTATCCTTAATCGTAATTCAATTTAAGCTTTTTAGACATAACATGCCCGAAAAAGTTAAAAAAATGCTGAAAAAAGAGGGTGTTTGTTTGTAGAACGGTATATTCGAAAAGAAACTTCGAAGGTTTTGTGGCTTATAGTACTGCTTTACAGCATTTTTCATGCCAATTTCAATGCTTCGACGTAACGTTGGCTTCAGCCGACAGGTTGTTCCGTGTCGGTAATTAAAAACTCAAGGATAAAATCTATCCTAGTACGCGAATTTTATTCTTGAACGTACATACGCAACTTGTCGGCTAAAGCCAACGTTACGAAGAACTAATTAACTTTCAAATTTCTTTACGTAAGTAAAAGGCCATTCCTCCCAAGATTGTACTAAGCCAGCATTCACTGGGTTATTTAAAATATACACAAGTACGAAAATTGTTTTATTGTAACGTTGGCTTTAGCCGACAGGTTGTTCCGTGAAAAACTCCAACATAATTTACTACATTACAAACACTTATCTCGAATTATTGATTAACAACCATACGCAACTTGTCGGCTAAAGCCAACGTTACGAAGAACCAATTAACTTTCAAATTTCTTCATGTAAGTAAAAGGCCATTCCTCCCAAGATTATACTAAGCCAGCATTGACCGGGTTGTTTAGTATATACACAAGTGTAACGTTGGCTTTAGCCGACAGGTTGTTCCGTGAGAGAATCCAACATAATTTACTGCATTACAATTACTTATGTCACATTGTTGATTAACAACCATACGCAACTTGTCGGCTAAAGCCAACGTTACGAAGAACCAATTAACTTTCAAATTTCTTCATGTAAGTAAAAGGCCATTCCTCCCAAGATTATACTAAGCCAGCATTGACCGGGTTGTTTAGTATATACACAAGTGTAACGTTGGCTTTAGCCGACAGGTTGTTCCGTGAGAGAATCCAACATAATTTACTACATTACAAATACTTATGTCGAGTTATTAATTAACAACCATACGCAACTTGTCGGCTAAAGCCAACGTTACACAAAAAATTGGTATCTTCG
>JAHDHB010000176.1:4622-11044 GCA_020631545.1 Saprospiraceae bacterium
ACCATACGCAACTTGTCGGCTAAAGCCAACGTTACACAAAAAATTGGTATCTTCGTAAAAAGGCTATCCAACACAAGAACCCAAACATGTACAAAGTACTAAGCATCCTTCTATTTACCTTGCTGACTATCGTTTCCAATGCACAACTTTATACTCCGAAAGGCGTAGGAGGAGGTGGTGGACTCAGCGGTTTTTCCATGAGCCCCTACAACAATCTATGGTTTGTAGGAACGGACATGGGCACCTTATATCGTAGTGCTGACCAAGGCGCAAACTGGTATCCAGTAGATCATTATGAAGCCACCTTTTCTAATGATTTGCCCAATGCTGCCTACTTGGGTTTTCATCCTGATGGAAATACTATTTTCCATTCCTACGAAGGTTGTATTCCAAAACGGAGTACCGATGGTGGTTTGACTTGGACAGATATAACCTCGCTAATCAATCTATTACCTACTACAGGCTATGCCTACGCAGATTGTAAAAATGATGCAAATAATACTCGTATTCGATATTGGTTAGCGAATAGCATGGATGGAAATGTCGTGTTTGCCGCTAGTGGAGATGGCTTATTTCGTAGTGCAGATGCTGGAATTACTTGGGCTAGAGTCTCAGGGGTGAGTGGAAATAGCAAGGGGACTTTTATCGACTATGCTACAAACCCACACACGGTATATCATGCTAGCGAGAGTACTATTTATCAATCTTTGGATGCTGGCTTGACCTTTTCAATCTATCATACCGCTAGCATTCGAAGTTTTACTGGAGGACGAGATGCTTCTGGGCTGACTTTAGCTTTTATTGACAATAATGATGCAGCCTGCAGTTCCTTCTATTCTAATCGATACGGTAACAGCAATTTAGATTGTGGTTATGTGTGGACGGAAGAAGATGGCGGTGGTTTTATCCAAAACACTAAATATGGTGGAGATTGGATTCGAATGGCGGAGAATGACGCGCAAACAATCTGGGTTACAGGGGCTAGAGTCTGGAATTTGAGTTACGGTACCCAAGTATGGACTAGTACAGATCGTGGGCAAAACTGGGCACAAAAGTTTCAACAATTATTAACGATAAGCAATCCTTGGACGCCTTGGCCAGCTAGCAATTTTGAACACAGTGCTGTGGGCTTGGATGTAGGCTATGATGATGCAGGCTATCGGAGCTTTTCTGTTAACCGACGAAATTCTGCAATAGGCGGAGGTACAGGTAATTATTTCTTGCACATTAGCCGAAATACAGGCAATTTTTGGGAATCTCCTTTCACCAATTATGCTGATGTAGGGCCAAGGGAAGAAGATAAAAAATGGGCGACTACAGGCTTAGATCCTACTAGTGCTTGGTTACTAGAGTTTCATCCCGTCAATCGTGATGTCGCTTATTGTGGTTTTGCAGATATTGGAGGGATAGCGACGGAAGATGGAGGACAAACTTGGCGTATTTGCAAAGCAATCTATAACTCGCTGTACGACTTTGCTTTTGACCCTGCCGATGATCGTGTGGTTTGGGGAGCCGTCAGCAGTTTACATGATTTTCCTTACGGTGCTTGGGGCAATTATAACCTAACTCAACCAGGAGGTATTTATCATTCCTCAGATCGAGGAAAAAACTGGACACAACTTACTCCAAATGGTGATTTTCATACCTCTTTTTTATCCGTAGCTTACGACGCCACCAACAATGTGCTTTATGGGGGAACTAAAGGGTTTGGGGTTGCACGTTCTACGGATGGAGGAACGACTTGGGAGTGGTTCAATACCGGCTTACCTGCTTGGCCAAAGATTATAACACAAATCGAAATTGATCCTGATAACCAAGACGTCTATTTATTAATGACAGCAGATAAGCCCGACTTCACCGACATTAGTCAAACGGGTATTTACAAGCTAAATACTAACACAACTACTTGGGAACTACTGCGTACGACTGTAAATGATCCTCCTCAGTCATTCATTGGTCCCCTTTGGAAATATCCAGTACATTTTTCCATTGATTGGAATGATCCTTCTCGCCAAAAAATGTGGATGACGGATATGCGAATTCCTGGTACTTACAAAGCTTCAGGTATTTGGTACTCAGGGGATGGAGGTACGACTTGGGACCAGAAGTTACCTTTTGCAAATCCTCATCGAATCACTATTGATCCTTGTGATCCGAATTTAGTGTATGTCAATGGCTTATCCGATGGGCCAGATGAAGGAGGCCCACAGTATTCCACCGATTATGGAACGACTTGGCAGAAGAATTTGGATTTGCCTATGCAGAATAATTTGACGGCAGTAACAATAGATGTCAATGATCCTAGTCAGGTCTATTACACCCATTTTGGTGGAGGGATTTTACATGGCTCCAAACCTAGTACAACAACTTGTCTTCCAGTAGAAAGAAGTAAAAAGGTTTTTGCCCATTACCTACCTTGGTATGATGGTACGAGCAGCCAAGGAACACCGCGTAGAGGTTGGTGCTATGAAGGAGATTGCACCGATTTGGCCAATATCCATTACTCCAATTCTCCTAGGATAGGGGAATATTCTCAGTTTGACTCCGAGGTATTGGAATACCATATTTTTACGGCTTTTGTAGCAGGAATTGATGGCTTTATCATTAATTTAAATCCTAGCTCAGATTATCAAAAAAACATCACTAATAATTTATTGAACGAATTAAACACCCTACGAAACACTTATCCTGAATTGGTTGATTTTAAAATCATTATCTCTTATGATAATGGCAGTGCTACCCCTTCGGATATTACCAATTATTTTACGTACGTTCATGATAACATTTACAAAAATCCTACTTACGAAGATTTGATTTTTAGGGATGAATTGACCAATAAGCAGGTGCTACAAACTTGGTCAGAGTCCGATCCTGCCGCCTACTACCAAAATGCACAAACACTTTGGGGGAAAGATAGCATTCTATTAATGGTACGCAATGCCGTCAATTTTGATCACGCTGATGCTAATTTTGGCTGGGTCAATTACTTGGTAAATGATCCCCTTGATAATAGCAGTTGGGGAGAGCCATATTTCAATGATTTTGACTGGGCGATGGCACGTCAACCTGAATTTGGTTTAACGACTTCTGCTAATGTTAATACCTTGATGATGGGTATGGTATATCCTGGTTTTAATGACGAAAATGTCCCTACTTTTTGGAATGGAGGTACTTCGCGCTATTTACAACGTAACGTAACCGCAGGAGAAACAATGTCCTTGACTTGGGACAAGCAAATGACTTACACCGAACAACGCCTAGGTGGCTACATCAATGTCGAAAATCCTTGGGTTCAAATTATTACATGGAATGATTGGCCAGAAGGTACTTCTATCGAACCTGCTACAGACGATACCTATGGTTTTCAAGCCCTAGAAACCAACCACACCAAAATAGGCCAATGTAAGGGTAATACTGCATACGCTGTAGAATGCTTGGATATTGCCTACTTAATTTACGAAGCTAGGCAACAAGGAGCCTTGACAGAAGCAAACGCCGCAACTACCCTACTCCTAAATGGCCAATGTAATGACGCTCGTTTACTACTAGATCCCGTTTTACCTGTTGAAGTCATTGATTTTCAAGCTAAATGTAACGACAATGGTATTGAACTCCAATGGAAAACATTATATGAAGACAAGCTAAATTATTTTGAAATTCAACAAAGTCTAGATGGTGAAAATTGGATTCCATTTGGGAGAACGATGGCGAAACACATTCCATCAAATTACACCTTTTCCCTAGAGCATATTAGGCAGGGAAATACCTATTTTCGATTGAAGATTGTAGAAGAAGACGATTCTTTTACTTTTTCTAAAATTCTAGTAGAAAAATGCTCAACATTCTCCGAAACAACTGTCCATTTCTACCCCAACCCGTCACAAGGAGATTTAACCTTCGAATTCGATAATATCCAATCAAAGGAGGTGTCCATCAGAATTTTAGATGTAGCTGGAAAAGTGGCCATCAATCGCTTCCTCTCCCTAAACAACAAATCTATCCTCCAACTAGAAGACTTAAATTTAGAAGGTTTGTTTTTTGTAGAAGTAATTACTGGAGAAAAGGTTTTACGCGTGGGAAAAGTAGTGTTTTGGTAGCACATGGCGGCGAAGTCGCAGCTAAGTGTTAGGAGTTATTCGTTTGTTTTAGCGAGATTAGTTAGAAGATAATTTTGAGTCTAATATAGCTTGCATAGAAAGCACCTTTTCAAGAGAGAAATTCAAACCTTTGGCGAAGCCCCAGCCTTGAGTAAATTATATGCTGCCTTTAAAGTTGATTCTTTAAGTCTTTCCTCAAAGGTCATACCATGCGCAATTTCGTGGAGGAGTTCAGAAAAGTCAGCGAGTGATTTTTTGTCTCTTGGATGCATAGATTCTTCTTTTACGTAGCGTTCTTTAAATTTTTGTTGGAATTTCAGTTCTTGCTTCTTGGGTAATATCAGCATTAATTTGATAAAAGTCAATAGGCTGAACATCTGTTTTCTAGTATACTTCCGTTCCTCCATCAAAGATATTAATTCCAGCTTATAATTGAGGCGGAGTTCTGGATTTTTCTTTGTACTATTCAGGTTTTTAGCAGCTAGAACCGCTAAGGCGAATGGATTTTTAGCATTTTTGAGTTCCTCTGTTTTCGCCTCTTCTATCCAGTAGGAATGATAAATGTAGAATAAGCCAATTCCATCTTCTGCCTTTACAAAACGATCATGAACTTTTGGTCGCCATTTTCCAGTGTAAACGGCAATTGCAGTAATATCGTTTCCTTCATAGGTCTCGAAAATGCGGCAAAAATATTTAAACATCCTTCGTTGAAATCCAAGATCTCTACTAGATTGTATCTCAATGTGAATCAAGATATAACGATCTTCTCCATTCTTAAGCTTTACTTTTACTAACTTATCATTGATGATTTTTCCTTCCATGGTTTCATCCTTAATGATTTTTTCCAATTCTTGTTGGAGAAAAATAGGTTGAATAGAAAAATCAATCCGAGGATACAGTTTTGGAAGGAAAAAATGGACGAAATCTTCAAATAGTTCAGTAATAATCGTTTTCCAATGTGAATCAAAATTGTGTCGTTTATTTTCCATGGTATTGTTTTTTACATAGCATATAATTTGTAAACGGTTGCATATTATTACTAATTGTGCAAAAAAGCAATTTTATTCAAACAAAAATATTTCATCAAGCTCACGTAGAACCAATTAATTGTACAATAGCTATTTCAACTCAATTCGGCAATACACTAATTGGCCAAAACTCAATTTAAAAAGTAGTTTTGGCCAATTATAACTTTATAATCAGCCAAAACTATAAATTTTAGTCGATTTTGGCTAAATATAACTTACTATTTAGCCAAAATCTTGTTTTTTACTTATCTTTGGCTAAATAACACCACTTAGCTATGTATGATATAATAGGAAGAGAAAGAGAAATTAAGCGTTTGGAATATGTGAAGGGAAGTCGAAAATCTGAATTTGTAGCACTCTATGGGAGGAGAAGGGTTGGAAAGACCTTTTTGGTGAGAGAGTATTTTCAATATCAATTTGATTTTCAACTAACAGGATTGGCCAATGCGAATACGAAGCAACAATTGACTAATTTTCATATAGCACTTCAACGTCAATCGACAATTCCATTAGAAATCATCCCGACAAATTGGTTAGAAGCATTTCAACTGTTAATCAACCATCTAGAACGCATTTCAGTAAAACGAAAATTGGTAGTCTTCCTTGATGAGTTGCCTTGGTTGGATACGAAGCGTTCTGATTTCATGATGGCTTTAGAGCATTTTTGGAATAGTTGGGCAACTAATAGGAAAGATATTCTCTTGCTTACTTGTGGTTCGGCAGCTTCTTGGATGATAAATAAGTTGGTAAATAATCGGGGGGGGTTACATAATCGAGTGACCGAACTCATTAAAATTCATCCTTTTAACTTAAGAGAAACGGAGTTATTGCTAAAGTCTAGAAATGTCGCATTAGGACGTTATCAAATCCTACAATTGTACATGGTCATGGGAGGAATTCCCTATTATTTAGATGCAGTTTCTCCTGAGTTGAGTGCTGCACAAAATATAGAAGCACTTTGTTTTCGTAGAGGAGGGCTGTTGCAGTCGGAATTTAAAAAACTATTTGCTTCTCTTTTCAAAAATGGGGACCATCATGAGGCAATCGTTATTGCTTTAGCCAAAAAATCGAAAGGCTTGACTAGGAAAGAGTTGAGTAAAGTTACAAAAATTAAGACTGGAGGTAGTTTGACCAAAAAGTTGAATGAATTAGAGGAAAGTGGATTTATATCGAGTTCAATTCCCTTTGGCAAAAAAAAACAGGACAATATTTATAGGGTTACGGATTTTTACAGCTTGTTCTACTTGAAATTCATCAAAAATAATACAAACTATAATGAAGGCATTTGGCTCAATGC
>JAHDHB010000177.1:0-10400 GCA_020631545.1 Saprospiraceae bacterium
CCTCCTAAAAAACTCTACTTTAACAAAATATGATGTGAAATCTAGGAAGCATTCTATTTATTATTTATTATAAAACAATAATTTACGTGGAGATAATTTCGTAGAGCGTACCTCCTTAATCGTATTTTTTCAATAATTCCTATTTTTCCGAGACAGGTTCAATACTGATTTACAAGCAATTAACTCTTGGACTAATTTAAAATCCAAATTCACTAGTTCCTTCTTCTTCCACCATCAATTCTACAATCTCGTGAAGAAGCATGTAGTTTTTGTTGATCTTCAATTCTACGATTTCATCTTTATCGGCAATTTTTCCACTTAGCATTAGGCGGCCTTCGCTCTCTTTTTTTGCATTTACCGCCGGTAAAAGTTTCAGTTTTTTAAATGGGAAAATAGCTTCCTTTTTCTTTCCTTTTAGCGCAAGGATACGTTGGTTGGTAATGAGGTATTTTGTGGTTTTCCACTTGTAAAATGCGAGCAAAGGCCGAACCGTAACCAAGTAAATTCCTACTAAAACGAAAGGAATTCCCCAAAGGGTAAAGAACAATCCTGCTTCGAATTTTATGACCAAAAACTCCCACAGGAAGGCAAATCCAGCCCAGAATATGAAAAAAGGTGCTTGGCATCCACTCCCTGAACTAAAGAGTTTGGCCTGGCCTCCCCACAGTATTTTTTCATCTTTTAACAAGGAAAACCGATAGGCTGATAAATCGAAATTTACCAAATCTTGAGGAGTATCAGCCATAAAATCATCAAGAATTTCTTTCATAGTACGCTATATTAAAAATTGGGACAAGCCGAATATCACTGTTTTTTTTAGGAAAATAGTAAGAATCTTGAACGAATCATCAAATTTTATCAACTAATAGGATTTGTTACAAATTAACCTCCAATTTAAACAATATTATGACTTGTTCTACAGTTTTATATAAATGGAGTTAAACAACTTATGGCCTAAATATGGGTATTTGAATGAAATGCATATAGTGAAACTGCATTTTCTTCTGTCTGGAATGCCCAAGTTTACCTATAACCAATAAACTAACCTAGTCATTTTTTATTATGTTAATATAACATAATCTGTTGAAATCCCCATAAGGATTCGTTAACTTTAGAAGGCAAAGCTGCAATTTTGGTTTCCAGAATCATTTAATTCTTAAATGTATTCTAATCTACTTTGTTATTAACCTATTGCGGCTAAGCCGCCTCACTCACACTGGTTTGGAAAGCTGGTGTGTAAAGCCCTGATTCTATGAAAAAGCCCTTTACGCTTACATTTCTTCTCTTTTTTGCACTTGGCATTTCTTCGTCAATGCTGTTCGCTTCAACCATAGAAACGAATTGCGGTGCCTTCAAAATACCCACGGTAGCTGGCAATTATATTGCTGATTCAGAGTGTGTTGATGGTACTTGGACTCATTATTACCAAAGTGGTGCTGAAGATATTTTATTGCTATCTATCCAAAAAGATGCACAAGTAGAAATCACCCCTTCTGATGTCAAAGTTGGATTACAAGGCGATGGAAATATCTTTGATTTAACGAATCTTCCTTATACGGTACGTAATGTGCCTTGGTTAGTTATGTCTCGACATTGGGAAGTTAATCCTTCTGTACAACCTAGTGAAGAACTGAAGGTTAGAATATATTATAGCCAAAATGACTTTGAGTCCATCCAAGAAGCCGTCAATGAAGAAGGTGGTAGTATGCTGGATGATAGCGAATTGATTTTCTTTAAGTTTGAATCGAATTCGGGGATTAATCCGGATCCTTCTTTACCCCAGCCGCATGTAGGTGCCACAAGGGATAATTTTGTAGAATTAGAGCATTTTTCTGGAAGTTTAACCAATGAATTTCGTTTTGGAGAATTCAGCGTCAGTAGTTTTAGTGGTGGAGGCATCGGCGGCAGTACGATTCAAAAAATTCTACCTATTGAGCTAGTGGAATTTGAAGTACAAGAGGTGGACAATCGAGTGGAATTGAATTGGACAACAGCCTCAGAAACAGACAATGAGTATTTTTATATCATGCGTAGTATTGATGGGTTCAATTTTGTAAATGTTGGGCGTGTAGAAGGAGGTGGAACGGTCTCAGAACCACGTCAGTACGTCACTACAGACCCCCGCCCTTCTTTAGGCTTAAATTACTACCGCCTCAAGCAGGTTGATTTTGATGGAAATGAGGTCTTATCAGAGGTTAAAGTCGTCAAATTCAAGGGAAATCGCTTCATTGACATCATTCCTACCCTTGCTATATCCAACGCACGGATTGAGCTTCCAGAGCCGTATACCGTAGATGCTAGGCTTTCTGTTTTTGATATGTTTGGACGCGAGGTTCTCCGCACAACTATGCCGGCAGAGGAATATTTTGTCTATCTAGACCTGTCCAATCTTTCTGTGGGCAACTACTTGGTAAAAGTAACGGATGGCTATATTTTCTTAAGCAAACGCTTTTGCAAAATCCATTGATGTTTTTGATAAAAAATTGAATGTGGAGAATGATCGTTTTGGCGATTATTCTCCATTTTTTTGAGCAAGGAGAATCGAAGCAATGCAATGTTCGTTTTAAACACCCAAAAAATCTCCATTTTGCATTTTTCAATCTCTATTTTTTCCGATTTGTCTATCATTTTGTTCCATTAGTATAAAGAATTTTGTCCTCTTCGAATTTTTTTTTATTTTTTTTTGAAGCAACACTTTTTGAGAAAAATATTTCTTCACTGGAAAATATTTCCTAACTTTACCCTCTGTGAAAAACATCGAAGAACATAACGAATCCCCGAAGGAGCAAGTGTTTGAGACAGAATTTCTGCCTCAAATAGACTCCCTGTATAACTTTGCCTACCACCTAACGTACAATGAAGATGACGCCAATGATCTGGTTCAGGAGACCTATATGAAGGCATTTCGTTTCATAGAAAAGTACGATACGGGAACCAATGCGAAGGCTTGGTTGTTTAAAATACTAAAGAACGCTTTCATAAACCAATATCGGAAGAAAGCTAAGCAACCAACAAAGGTAGATTATGAGGAAATTGTAAACTTTCATGATGAAGAAGATACGCAATATTCCAGCTACCTTGACCTAAGAGAAGAAATATTTCAGGGGATGATGGGCGATGAAGTCACCAATGCCATAAATTCCCTGCCTGTTGATTTTAAAACGGTCATCTTATTGTGTGATATCGAAGGATTCACCTATGAGGAAATCGCTAAAATCATTGATATACCTATCGGCACTGTACGATCTCGTTTGCACCGAGCACGTAACATGTTGAAGGAAAAACTGACGGATTACGCGCAATCACTCGGGTATGAGGATAAGCGCAATTAAAACCTAAAAACCGCAAGTTATGAGTAATATGAGTAAGCAAAACAACAGCCAGGACTTTTTAAATAAAGTCGTTATGTACCTAGATGGGGCACTCTCGAAAGAACAAGAAAGAGAGTTATTAATCGAAATTAGAAGATCCCCCGAACGTCTAGAAAAATATAGAATCGAAAAATCCTTCCGCGAATTTCTTCGCTCCAAAGTAAGCAGACGCAAAGTATCTCCCAACTTAGTTAGCAGTATCAAGGATAAAATCTCCTCCTCCCCTATCTGAGCTGCATCCAACAAACAAACTATTTTCAACTGACTTTTTGCAAAATTCAACCTTTGCCTGACCTTTTTATGTCTTCACATGACATGGGTTACTAGTTAAGTCTTAAGAATGAAGCTTTAAAGAAATTACGTCTTTGATAATTTTGACGAAAATCTTACAAACTTGACACGAATCTTAAGTTTGCTAGTACTTAGGCCACTTTTGCTATCCCCTTAAAGTCAATGGGAAATGATGAGTTTGCTAGACCTCCGCTTGTAGAATTTTTAGAATGCTTCTACAAATAACGGGTTATTTTAAGAGACTAGACCTACAGATGAAGAGAGAAGAGTGCTATCTTGACCTTTCTCTCTTCATTTCTACTTCTTATCTTTATTAAATTACAGTTAGATTCAAATCCTTTTTAACAAAAAAAGGATTTGAACGATATTTCTACGCAAAATACTTTATATTTCAAGCGTAGAAAGAAGGAGCCGTTTGCAAAAAAGCAACTCCTAATTCGTAATTTCCAACTCGTAATTACAAAGATGAAACCTTTCCTTACAGCCGAATGGCGTAGATTGATTTTATTAACCTATGCTGTAGACCCTTCGCTATTGCTTACTCATTTACCGCATGGTTTAGAGTTGGATATGCGTGATGGTCGTGCATTTGTAAGTTTCGTGGCTTTTGATTTCCTAAACACAAAAGTCAAGGGAATTCCTTTTCCTTTTCACACTAATTTCCCAGAAATTAATCTTCGCTTCTATGTTCGCCATGGAGAAACACGAGGTGTTTGTTTCCTAAAAGAATTGGTTCCTCGGCGCATGATAGCCCTTGTAGCGAATAAGGTATACAATGAACCTTATGAGTATACTCCCATGACTTCTTCCTACCAAGAAAATGACAGTCAGCTTATTGTCAACCATGATTTTCAGTATGGTGGCCAATCTCACAGCGTTTGTTTTATCGCTGAAAACCGTCCTTACTTCCCTCCAGAAGATTCCACCGAATTTTTCTTCAAAGAACACGAATGGGGTTTCGGACTCACTCATCAAAATAAATTGCTTAAATATCGGGTAGAGCATCCCATCTGGCGTATCTATCCACTAGAAACTCGCTTTGATTTGGCGATTGATTTTGGTGTAATTTATGGCGAAAAATGGAAAATGCTGAATACTCAAATTCCTTATAATATTATGCTAGCAGAAGGTAGTGCGATTAAGGTTTTTGATGGCGTAGTCGTGTAAATGCTTTGGCAAGTTTTGTCTCCTGTAGGAAGTGTTCAAATTGTTTGCTTTCAATTGAATAGCCCCTTATCTTTACAAAAATATAGCTGACAATCCACCTCGTTCATATGAAAACACATAAACTGACACAATCAACTGTAGCGGAATATATTCAGCGGGAAAAAGATAATGGCTTAAAATATGAATATCATGATGGAGAAATCTTTGCTATGGAAGGAGGTTCTTATAATCATGGATTGTTGTGTGGTAATATATATGCTGAAATGAGAAGAGCACTAAGGGCAAAAGGCAATTCTTGCAAGCCATTATCTAGTGAAATAAAATTGTATATTGCAACTAAAAACAACTATGTACATCCAGATAGTATGGTTGTCTGCGGAGAAGTCAATAAAGCGGATGACGACAAAAATGCAGTAACCAATCCTACTCTTATTGTTGAAGTTTTGTCTAAATCAACTGCTGATTATGATAGAGGGGACAAATTCCATACATATCGCCAAATCCCTGAATTTAAGGAATATGTATTAATAGATCAGTACAAAGAAGTGGTTGAAGTTTTCTATAAGCCCGATCATGTCGATCTTTGGAAAATATCGCGATATGAAGGCTTAGCAGCAATCATTGAATTAGAATCTATAGGCATAGCCATCAAAATGAGTGACTTATATTTCGATGTTGATGAATTATAAGCTCTTTAGGTTTAAAATCTACTATTGTCGACTCCCGTTTTATCCTTGAGTAGGTTACATCAAACTCCTTCAATATCTTTCTACTCTCGATGATTTCAGTCAGGAAGTGCATCTGAATTCTCATGATTCAATTCATGAGTTACAGAAAGAGCACTCCAAATCTCCTTAAAATTCAATTCAATTTTACATCCTTCTAGGTTAAAAACATGTTTTCCCTTTTGTATTTTTCTAATTAACTTATACCCTTCTTTCACCAATTCGTAAATGTAAGCCACTCGACTATCACCATCTACAATAACATAATATTTTACTTTTTGCTTCTCATATATTTGATATTTCACACCTTCATCTTTATGCTTTGTCGAGTCCGAAAGTATTTCTACAATCAAATTTGGCGTAACTTCAACGAAATCATCGAGCAAAGGTTTACAAATCACCATTAAATCAGGCTGAAACACTGTTTTTTCTGAGACAATCCAATCTGTTTCATAAAGCACATGACAATCTTTACAAGATCGTAATTGCTGATGTATTTGAACATGCATTTCACCCGCAATAATCTGATGCCTAATCTTTGGCGAAGGCAATAAAGAGAATGGAATACCTTGGATAAGCTCCCAGTTACCTTCCCAAGTTTTATAGTCGCTGTAATTGTAGGATGGTAGGAATCTTTGTGCTAACATAAAACAGTATTTTTCATAAAAATACACATTTTTAAGGAAAAAGGCTAGTCCATTTTTATTTCCATTCAAAATCTCTAACAATTCACAAAAAATACACGTCAATTATCCATAGTTAGAAAATTATTTTCATTATTTTGCAACAAAGAGACTAAGGAATTTTCGACGCTTCGCTTGAAAAGACTGATCGACAAAGGACAAAAGACAAAGGATTTTTTTGTTCCAAAAAATTATCGTGATTTTTAAAATCGTGAATAGACTCACGATTCGGAAAGGCCAAGTAGTTAGAAAAACCTTTATAAACAAAGACTTAACCTACTTCCTGATGAAACTAACATTCACACTTTTTCTATTATTCGTATTTAATATTTCATCTACTTTTGCTTGTCGTTGTGAAGGCAATGGTACTGTAAAACAAGCCTTTGAAAACGCCGAAGTCGTTATTCTAGGCAAAGTCGTAAAGAAAAGCTACGTCTCTATTCGCTCAACGATGAATGAAAATGAACTCCCATCAATGGAATCTAGCATGGATGATTGGGAAAAGCAAATGCTCGATATTCCTGCCGTTCTTCGCGTAGAAATAGAAGTCACGAAACAATTAAAAGGAATACCAACAACCGAAAATGTAGTGATTTACACCGCAAGAAACTCTTCTTCTTGTGGTTATGATGCTTTTCTAAAGGAAAAAACTTACCTTATCTACGGCGATCAAAAAAGCTATCTCTATCAACTTTTTTCTTCAAAGATGACGAAAAAGGAAAATATCGAAAAATCAGGCACCTTTTGGACTAGCCAATGTACTAGAACAACATCTGATTATCAAGGAGATTTGACGGTTTTGGATAGTTTTTAAAGGATTTCCTAAAAAACATAAAAAACGCTATAAATTACACAGCGACGAGGTTTCAGAATTGAGGAGATCCCACTTCCTTAGAGGGCAACCACAAGGAATTGCCCCTACTCAGGAATTAGATTTTAGTTTCTAGTGTGCTTTTTCCAAAGATAACCACTTCATTTTTAAACACAAAGAAGGTAACTCTAGCCCTAAAACCTGTAGGGACAATCCCTTGTGGTTGCCCTCTGAATAGCTGTTTTTTTTATCCCCAAAACAAAAAATATCGCTTTCGTTTTCTCCATTCTCCGTCCATTTGCGCTATCTTTGCGGCATTATGGCACAACAAGACAATCAATTTAAGCGACTCGTTTCGCATTGCAAAGAATACGGATTTATCTTTCAATCAAGCGAGGTATACGACGGCCTATCGGCGGTATACGATTATGGCCCTTATGGGGTATTATTGAAGAATAACATCAAGGAATATTGGTGGAAATCTATGGTGCAAATGCATGAAAACATTGTGGGCCTTGATGCTTCCATCTTCATGCACCCTAAAACCTGGAAAGCTTCAGGACACGTTGACGCCTTCAACGATCCATTGATTGATAATAAGGATTCCAAGAAACGCTATCGCGCGGATGTTTTAGTGGAGGATTATATGGCGAAGATTGAAGCCAAAATCAACAAGGAAGTTGCTAAAGCGAAAAAACGTTTTGGGGATTCTTTTGATGAAGCACAATTCCGTTCTACCAACCCTAGAGTCCTAAAAAATCAAGAAAAACACGATGCCATTGGCAAGCGATTGGCTAATGGAATGCGGGATAATCTTGCAGACGTCAAAGCACTGATTGAAGAACTCGGCATTGCTTGCCCTGAAAGTGGTTCTAAGAATTGGACGGATGTTCGACAGTTCAACTTGATGTTCTCTACACAGCTTGGAACAATAGCTGGCGAAGAGGGAAAACTTTATCTACGACCTGAAACGGCACAAGGGATTTTTGTCAATTTCCTCAATGTACAAAAAACCAGCCGCCAGAAGATTCCATTTGGTATTGCCCAAATAGGTAAGGCCTTCCGTAACGAAATCGTAGCTCGACAATTCATTTTCCGTATGCGAGAATTCGAGCAAATGGAGATGCAATTCTTTGTTCGCCCTGGCGAGGAGATGAAGTACTACGAACAGTGGAAAGCTTTCCGCCTAAAGTGGCACAAAACCATTGGTTCGCCTGCTGAAAAACTTCGTTTCCACGATCACGACAATCTAGCACATTATGCCAATGCAGCGGTAGATATTCAATTCGATTTCCCTTTTGGTTTCAAAGAATTGGAAGGTATCCACTCAAGAACGGATTTTGATTTGACGCAACATCAAGAGCTTTCTGGACGTAAGATTCAATACTACGATCCAGAGTTGAAGGAAAGCTATGTTCCTTATGTCGTCGAAACTTCTATCGGTTGCGACCGTATGTTCCTAGCCGTCATGAGTCACGCTTTGACGGAAGATGTCGTACCTGATGCTAATGGCAAGGAGTCTACTCGTTTAGTTTTGCGTTTACACCCTGCTATTGCACCGATTAAGTGTGCTGTTTTGCCGTTGTTAAAGAACAAGGAGGAACTAACCGACAAAGCACGCGAAGTTTTTAATAAAATCAAGTTTGCTTTTGATTGTCAATATGATGAGAAAGATGCCATTGGCCGTCGCTATCGTCGTCAAGATGCGATTGGTACACCATATTGTGTAACTATCGACTTCGATACACTAGAAGATAATACGGTAACTATACGCGACCGTGATTCGCTAGCGCAAGAACGGATTGCTATTGACGATATTGTAAAGACGATCAGTGGAAAAATCGATATGAGTACCTTATTGTCGCAATTGTAAGAGTTAGGAATTAGGAATTACGAGTTATCCGCGATAGGAATCGGGAATTAACCGTTGGGGCGATTATTAGGCGTGAGTGCGATGTACTGCTATTTTGTTGTTTCTTTAATACGGAACTACAAGTAGAAGCACTGACTTTCAAATTGTTGCAAAGATTTATTTTAAGCGTTTTGCGAGAATTGAACATTCACAATTTTCACGCTCAATTCTCGCAAAAACGGTAACTCGTCATTCCTAATTCACCATTCCTAATTCTTAACGGCTTTTAGATAATTTTTTTCCTAGTTCTACGTTTAAGTATGGTGGATTCCGTGGTAGCTCTTAACTTTAGCCAAGTAGCTACAGAAAAACTACACCACACCATCGATGTTTTTCATCTATAAAGTCTTGCTTCTATCGACCCTCTACAAACATTAATACATCAACATGAGCTTCTTACTCAAATATACTTGTCTTATTCTAGTTTTCTTTGCCTTGGTTTTTTCTTCTTGCCGTAAGGATAAGATTACAACTTCAGCAGAGGATATGTTGGAATTTTCAACAGATACGCTGAAATTCGATACGGTATTTACCGCTAGAGGCTCCGCTACCCGTGAGTTTAAAGTCTACAATCGGCATAAAAACCCGATCATTGTGGATCGAATTTCTCTAGGAGTAGGAGCCAATTCGCCCTACCGTGTAAATGTTGATGGCGTAGAAGGAAGTCTACTGAATGAAGTACGCATCGAAGCTAAGGATAGTATTTATGTTTTTGTTGAAGTTACGATTGATCCTGACAATTTGGACAATCCTTTTGTCGTCATGGATTCTTTGGTTTTTGAAACCAATGGAAACATTCAAGATGTTAATTTAGAAGCTTATGGGCAGAATGCCAATTATATTGGTACATCGGGTTTAGTTTCTGATTATTCTTGCAATGGCAACAATTTTGAGATTTGGGACGATCCCAAACCCTATGTCATTCTAGGATACTTGCGTTTGACGGATTGTACGCTTGTCCTTGAGGAAGGAACACGAATTCACTTCCAAGGAGGAGTGGTATGGGATACCTTAAATCAGCTTGTTAGAGGATCTGGGGTGCTAGAGATTGGTCAGAGTGCTTCCTTGCGTGTGCTTGGTGAACTGGGCGATCCCGTTGTTTTTCGAACGGATCGAATAGAACCTGAATTTGAAGAAGTCCCTGGACAATGGGGCGGGATTATTTTAGGAACGGGAAGTTTCAACAATCAAATCAATCATGCCGAAATTCGAAATTCAGCAGTAGGCGTTCGCGTGGATTCTAATGCTAGCTTAGTGATCAACAATACCATTATTCATGAAACCATTTCCACAGGTTTACTAGGCATTCATGCTCAGATTCGAGGAGCAAATTGCTTGATTTATGACTGTGGTTCGTATAATGTGCAGTTAGAATATGGTGGAAATTACAATTTCTATAACTGTACTTTCGCCAATTATGCTGTAAATCGATTTATCAGT
>JAHDHB010000177.1:10410-10996 GCA_020631545.1 Saprospiraceae bacterium
AGTCATCAAGATCCTATCTTACGCATTAGCAATTACCTAGTATTTGACGATATAGATGGGAATCGCTTTGTTTTAGAAAACGATGCCAACGCTAATTTCGAAAATTGTATCCTATATGGTACTCGCTCTGATGAAATTGTCCTAGACAATCCAGACATCGTTTCTGCGAATTTAAATTATACGTTCAATCATTGCCTTATAAAATCGGAT
Organism: Saprospiraceae bacterium; assembly: GCA_020631545.1. Classification (GTDB taxonomy): domain Bacteria; phylum Bacteroidota; class Bacteroidia; order Chitinophagales; family Saprospiraceae; genus JAHDHB01. The sequence goes on from JAHDHB010000177.1 coordinate 10,621, forward strand.
ACACTAGATACAAGTAACGGCTTCTTGAATCTAGTGAGTGAAGACCCTTTGTTTGTTGATAAGGATGAGCAAGATTATCGACTTGATACCATCATTTCACCTGCCATTGATGCAGGGATGGTACCAACGGTTAATGTTCCTCTAGATTTGGACGGTAATATGCGTGTTGGGGCTCATGATATTGGCGCCTATGAGTTTCAAGAATAACATCACATCGCTAGCCCCAGGGCCGGTCGGTTCTAGAAAAATGCAATACATTGGCATTATAAAGACCATCAGATAACTTCTTATTCTTTACATATGAAGCTAATAACCAAAGCTTTTCTTTTCCATGATGAAAAGAAACAAAAATCTAGGCGTTATAGAAATTGCTAAA
>JAHDHB010000178.1 GCA_020631545.1 Saprospiraceae bacterium
CCTGTCGGGATGCTTGGTCTCGGCGGGCTATTTTTCTTCGGAGTGAAGAATGAGGAATGACGAGTAAACCGTAATGACGACAACTCCTAATTCCTAATTCGTAATTCGTAATTCCTAATTCATCAATCGTCCATTTCCTCCGCCAATTCATCTCGAAAACTATCCACCATGGCATAGTTTAGTGTGAATTGGCACCATTTGCATTCTTTTTTGCCACAGCCTTCGTAAAAGTCGTGGGCTTGAATGCCGTCGTAAGCTGCTTGGATTTGTTCTTGAACCGTTTCTACATCTTCGGGGGTGATTTCTATTCGAACTTGTGGGAAAGTATCCGTTAATTTATCCTTCTCTAAGTAATCCACTTCACCTGACACGACCTCCCAATCATAATTTCGGTAATTTTCAAGTAGAATTTTGTAAAAAATCACTTGGCGCCAGTAATCACCACCCTTTTTATTCTTCGAGTGTGGACGACTCGTTTGCTTTAATTTTGGCGAACCTGTTTTATAATCTACGATGTGCAAACGTCGTTTATCTATAAATTCAATTTTGTCTACTGTTCCAGAAAGTGGAATCCCGTTCCATTCTACATTTCGAAAATTCCGTTCCAATTCCACTTTTTTGTGCCAAGTAGGAACCCTTAAAGCATAGTACTCCGGCAAGCGCAACTCTCCCAATTCCATTCGTCGTTGAAACTGACGTTTAGAAAGAAATGCACGTTGGTAATTCATCTCTCGACGAAATTTATTGACAAATTTTTCCGTAGGTGGGAAAGCTTTATTTTCATCCGCTTTCATCTTGCCAAATGCCCAATCTAAGGAATTGTGAATGGCAGTACCGTAAGCCGCTGCCTCACTTGACGTACTTGGCAAACGCAATACATTTTCATAATAAAAGCTTAAAGGACAAGTCATATAGCGTCCAAGACTCGTAGGACTTAATGCAAAACCCGCTAGTAAATCATCGATTTCTTCCTTGGTGAGCTTAAGCGTAACTTCGGGTTGTTGGGCTTCGGTAAGCATGAAAAATTGGGCGTCGGCCAATTCATAAGGAGGAACAAAACGTTCTTCTTTTTTTACCGTTGGACAAGCAGCTAATTCATCAATAAAACGTGCATGGCGTTTAGGTTTGTCTTTTTTATCAAACTGGGAATAAGAGACTTGTAGGAATTCCTTCGAGCGCGTCATCGCTACATAAAACAATCGGCGAGCAGCTTCCATCCCATCTTCTGGGCCAGAGAGGGTGAGCGTATCCGGAAATGCGAAACGACGTTGACTCGCTCGGGTGCGTGGCTCCCATTCATCGCCACAATCCAGCAAGAAAACATAGCGAAATTCCAAGCCTTTCGAGCTGTGTCCTGAAATGAGATTGACGCCGCCGTCCTTAGAGTATATCGTTTTGGAAAGGCCGAGTTCCAGGCCATTTTCCTTCATCCGATTGATGATGTCTAGTAGTTGTGGTACTTGAAATTGGGGATGTCGATCTGTTTCTTCTTGAACAAAATTGAAAAAAGTAGTCAAGATCTGCAATTCCCAAACTTTATCCTCTTTCTTGGCCAGTTCTCGCATCAATCCACTTCGATTAACAAGACGTTCAAGGAGTTGTAGCAGTGGTAAGTTAACGTAATCGGCTTTGATTTTGATGAAAAAGTCGTGAATATCGTACAAGCGGTCAGGAAATACAAGTCCTAGCGCTTTAGTTATTCCTGCATCGTTAATAATTTCCCGCCAAGGAGGAGCGTCAGGCCGCTTAGCCTTGAACACCGCTAATCTCGTAATGTCTGAAGGATCGATTTTGACAAAATCGTAATGCAAGATTTCGTACAATAATTCCTCCCCACTTTCAGGCCGTTCGAACTCCGCTTGTAAGTACTCAAACATGGTCAATATCTTTCGAATCATCGGTTGTTCTAGGATATTGATACGTTTCTTGGTTTGGTAAGGAATTCCTTTTTTACTTAGTAAATTAATTAAATTCCGCCCCTGCTTGTGCTTGGCATAGATAACAGCAATTTCGCTCAGGTGAATTTCTTGCTGGCGCAATTCTTCGATTTGCAATACGATATCCGTGATTTCATGCATGGCATTGGGGTAAGCCACTAGGCGAGGAAGCATTTCTCCCTTGGAAAATACGGGATGTGCTGCTTTTAAATCCTTATGAAGCTCCTCTCCTTCTACTTGATTGATAAGGCGCAGTTCGTTATGGTCTATCACTGCTTTAGCAGAATCGAGGAGAAATTGGGAAGAACGATAGTTTTCACTCAGTACAATAGGTTTTTGATCGCCTGCATACGTTTGAAAAAAATCAATTAAATTTTTCACCCTTGCTCCTTGGAATTCGAAAATCGACTGATCGTCATCGCCTACCACAAATACATTCGGTTTGTCCCAGTAGCCAATAAGTAATTGGAGTAGTTTGTTTTGCGTGCCATTTGTATCTTGAAATTCATCAACTAAAAAATAAAGATATTGTTCTTGATAAGAACGAAGGACTTCTTCATTTTCTTCAAAGGCTTGATTTACCCAAAGCAGCATATCCGCAAAATCGTAGCGCTTTAACTGCCGCATCATGCGTTGATAGTGCGTGAAAAGTAAAGTTCCTGCACGTAACCTCCGCATTTTTTGTACTTCCTTTTGGAATTGCCCTTCTTTTAAATCTCCTTTTTGGTATTTTCCTTGTTTCCGCTTGTAGATAAATTCTTCGCGCTTAGGTAAATCTGCTAGGTAGCTATCAATTTTTTCGCCAATAAACTCAGCCGTCCATCCTTCGGATTTCATTCGTCCAAAAAGATCAATGAGTTTTTTATCATAAATACGCCGCTCATTTTTTAGATTCTTCAAAGGATGATCCTTATCCAGTTTATCTAGCAATTCCCCGACTAGTTCCAAGCGCTCCAAATCGGTAATGGGTTCTAACTCTCGCAATCCGAAGAGATGTAAATTGTCTTGAACGATATTATTGCAAAAAGAATGAAAGGTATTGATGTGTACTCGATGTGCCTCCGGGCCAATGAATTTCAACAAACGCTCACGCATAGCATGAACACCAGAATCCGTATAGGTTAAGCAAAGAATATTGAAAGGCTGCGTGTCTGTTTCTCGCAAAATCTGCCCAATTCTTGCGCCAAGGATGTGCGTTTTCCCTGTTCCTGGGCCTGCTACGACAAGCACGGGGCCTTCGATAGACTCGACGGCTTGTCGTTGAGCAAGATTTAATCCTTCCAACTCTTTAAGAAAAGACGCTTCGTATTTAGCGCGTATTTTTGCTGCGTTTCTTGGCATATACTATATGGTGTCTGTCTGCTGGGAATTTCAAATTTTACTCTTCCCGCGCATTTCCATTCTTACAACATCTTTAAATCATTACAAAATTGGGCAAAACAAATTTTTATCTAGGAAAATGATAACGCCGTAAAAATAGCGGTTTTATTTGACTTTCCTGAGGAATTTTAAGACACATTGATTGTCAAGGATAAAACTAAGGTTTGCTGTAGGTTTTTTGTTTTATTGATGGCTAAAAGTAGGTGTTTAATGATAGATTTAGCCACGAATAAATTTTTATTAGCGGCTAAAAGTCTTCTTTGTTGAATAGATTTAGCCACTGATAAATATTATTAGTGGCTAAAAGTGGTTAGTTTTATAGAGATTTAGCTACCAATGATTTTTATTAGTGGCTAAAAGTGATTAATTTTGTAGAGATTTAGCCACTAAATAATTAGGAGAATTGATGAAAATAAAGCTAGTAGGTAGAAAGAAGGAACAGGAAATACTAAGGAATGCCTTGACCTCCAGAGAATCAGAGATGGTTTCTGTAATAGGCCGAAGAAGAATAGGAAAAACGTTTTTAATTAAAACGCTCTATAAGGAGCATTTGGTTTTTGAATTGACAGGAACTCAAAATGCGCCTAAAAGGGAACAGCTACAAAACTTCGCCTATGCTTTGCAACTCGCTTCGGGCTCACCCATAATGGTTAAAGCACCTGAAAATTGGATGGAAGCTTTCTATATGTTGATTACCTACCTCAAGGGATTGCCAAAAACGAAGACAAAAAAAGTGATATTTTTGGATGAATTGCCTTGGATGGCTACCCATAAATCAGGTTTTATACGTGCATTGGGGTTCTTTTGGAATAGCTGGGCCGTAAAAAACGATATCGTCTTAGTCATTTGTGGTTCGGCAGCTTCTTGGATGATTCAAAAAATTGTTCGAGATCGAGGAGGGTTACACAATCGGATTACGCGTCGCATCCAATTGCTACCCTTTACACTAGCAGAAACCGAAGAGTACTTACAGTCTAGGAATGTCAACATGAATCGATTTCACCTTTTACAGTTGTATATGGCTATGGGCGGTATACCTCATTACTTGAAAGAGGTGAAAGCGGGAAAGAGCGCTACACAGAATCTTGACCACATCTGTTTTTCAAAGACAGGACTTTTGAGAGACGAATTTTCAAACTTATACACGGCTCTTTTTGATAATTCAGATAAGCACATCGCTATAGTTCGTGCCTTAGCCTCTAGTCGGCAAGGGATGGAGCGCGAAAGGCTAATCAAAGTCGCGAAACTGCCCAATGGAGGCTCTACGACTAGGGCTTTAGTCGAATTAGAACAGTCAGGATTTATCGATGTTTATTATCCTTTTGGAAAAAAGAACAAGGACAAGCTTTATCGTTTAACGGATGAATATTCCTTGTTTTACTTACGTTTTATTGAAAAAAAGAACAAGGAACGAGCTGATATATGGCAACATCTTAGCCAAACACAGGCCTATAAAATATGGTGTGGTTACGCTTTTGAAAGCATTTGCATAAAGCATCTTTCACAAATAAAAAAAGCGCTGAGCATTGCAGGAATTTATTCAGAGTCTTCTTCTTTCCTTAAAAAAGGAACGACTGAGGAGCAAGGGCTACAAATCGACTTACTTTTGGATAGAAATGATAAAACCATTAATGTTTTTGAGATAAAGCATTATAAAGAGGAATTCGTTGTTTCCAAGGCTTACGCCGAATCCTTAAGGACAAAAGTCTATCGATTTAAAGAAATTTCTAAAACTAAAAAATTGATTTTGCTTACCTTCATTACGGTGTATGGCTTGAAACACAATCAATATAGTTTGGGGTTAATAGATGATGTGCTGACTGTAGATGCTTTGTTTTTAGATTAATTGTCGTTACAATTTCCAAATCTATCTTTTTTTTTGTACTTTTGCCCCTCGAATTTTATTACTCATTAAATATTTGGTTTTCAATGCGACATTTCGAAACCACTTTCATCGTTGATCCCGTGCTGTCCGATGGTGAAATTAAAAAGACAGCTAAGAAGTACTTAGACTTCCTTAAAGAACAAGGAGTTGAGGTTAAGTACAATAATGAGATGGGGCTACGTCAGTTGGCTTATCCTATCAAAAGAAAGAATTCTGGAGTTTACTACAACTTAGAGTTAGAAGCCGAAAATGGCAACTTTATCGCAGAGATGGAGTTGGCTTTCCGCCGTGACGAGCGTATTCTTCGTTTCTTGACTATCCGCTTGGATAAGTATGCTGTACAATACTACCAAGACAAGCGTGATGGCAAAATTGGTCATTACAAAGCTAAAGTAGCTGCTGAGCGTAAAGCGAAGGCAGAAGAAGAAGCTAAGAACAGAAAAGACCGTAGAGGCAACAGAGGCCCTAAAAAGAAACCGGCTCCTCGTAAAACCGTATCTTCTAACGAAACAAAAGGCGAATAGACCATGGCATCTAGAGACGATATTAAGTTCCTGAGCAATCCAATGATTGGGAACAACAGCAAGAAATATTGCCGTTTCCGTAAGTACGGCATCAAATATATTGATTTCAAGGACACTGATTTTCTTCTTCAGTTCGTAAACGAGCAAGGAAAAATTCTTCCTCGTCGTTTGACAGGTAACTCTTTGAAGTACCAACGTAAAGTTGCAGTAGCCATCAAGCGTGCTAGACACCTTGGGTTGATGCCTTACGTAACGGATTTGTTGAAATAAATAGAAATAAGAAGAGCTTAAAGCTAATACTTGGCTCTTTATTTTATCTATTTGCGACACTGTCGTATTTCATTTTCATCCTTAAAGTAATCAATCATCATGGAAATTATATTATTAAAAGACGTCGATAAGTTGGGATCTGCGCATGATGTAGTTACCGTTAAGAACGGCTACGGACGCAACTATCTTATCCCTCAAGGCCTAGCACTTATCGCTAACAAAAAGAATCGCAATATTTTAAATGAGCGCAAACGTATTGAAAACGTTCATTTATCAAAAATGTTGGGAGCTTTTCAAGCTATTGAAGCGAAGCTTAATGGCGCTATCGTTAAAGTTGGTGCTAAAGCTGGTACTAGCGGCAAAATCTTTGGTAGTGTTACCAATATCCAAATCGCTAATGCGGTTAAGGAGCAGTACGGTATTGAAATTGACCGTAAGAAGATCACTATCTTGGAAGAAGTTAAAAACTTGGGTACTTATACTGCCGAAGCTGACTTACACCCAGAGGTGAAGCCAAAAATTACGTTTGAAGTATTCGCTGATTAATTTTAGCTAATCTCAATACGTTTTCTTATTGAAATGGATGAGGAGTATTCCTCTTGCATGATATATTTTAAGCCATTCCTTGAAAAAGGAGTGGCTTTTTTGATACAAATTGCTGTACCATAAAAATAGGAGATATTCCTATTTCTAGGGAATACCTCCTATTGAATTTTGCAAAATGAGCCTTTATTTTAAAGACACAATTTATGGATGTTATTCATTGTTTTGCGTTGGTGGAAGGTTTAGCTGAGCGGAAAATACTGCTCCAGTTCTTCAAAATGCGGCATTTTAAAGGCTCTTGCTAAAGCTTTAAAAGAGAAATCTTCTTCCTTAAAAATTCGTGGAAGATAATATGCTATACGACTTAGCAGTCCATCTATATCTTCTTTTGTAACATGACAGGATACTAGGAAGCGAATGCCTGCACATCGTGGCGAAACGGCAGGAAAACAACCCACATTCGTTAGGTAGCCATCTTCAAGCAATAAATCTAGCATTTTAAAAGCGATTTCGGGCAAGCCTGTGGGAATATAAAAAATAGGTGATAATTCTTCCTTGACTTGTGGTAGATGATAGGCTTTCACCAATTCGTTGGTGTACTTGATTTTTTCTTGTAAATCTTCCTGTAAGGGGATTAATTCATCGGTCAAATGAATTTTCGCGGAAGCAATAGCTGCCCCTAACATACCGGAGCTTAATGGAGCTGAAAATATTAGGGGGCCTCCACAATTTCGAACTCTTCTACAATTTTCGACATCTTTTGATACCAAAACACCACCACCTACGCCAAAACCTTTGCTTAAGGATACCGTCAGCAGCATTTTAGGATGTAAATCAACTTGACTTAAAACATACCCTCTTCCATGTTTCCCTTGCCAACTCGAACCGTGGGCATCATCTACATAGATATGGAAATTGGGATATTTGTCTAACAATTTTACTAAGGGTTTCATGTCAGCTACATCTCCGTGCATGGAATAAATACCGTCCAAAACATACCATATTTTTTCATATTGCTGACCTTGTTGACTGCTGATTATATCCTCTAAGATGTCATACCGATTGTGTCTTATCGTTTTAACAGCCAAACCACTCGCTTTTCTATATTCTACAGCTTGCGCCATACTTGCGTGTACTTGATGATCTAGAATAGCTAAATCTTCATTTCCAAATAATACGGGGATAGCGGATAGATGAAGCATAGTAAGGGAGGGGGCTACAACGACATGCCCTCCATATATTTCACGCAGTAGTTTTTCTAGTTGCAGATAATATCCTGATGAAATAAAAGAACGAGAGATGGTAAGGCGGGTGCCTTCTTGTTGAATAGCATCTATTGCAGCCTGTTTTACTTTTGGATGGCGCTCAAGCCCTAAGTAGTTGCAATTCCCAAAATGAAGAACTTCCTTGTCTCGTACAATTAGCTTTCTACCACTAATTATTTTGTCGGTATTGAGTTGTAAGACGTTATGATCAAGGCCAACTTCAATTTGCTTATCGATCATGTCGATAAGGCTTAGAGGTTTAGTTTTAGTCATTAGTTTTAATTTTATTGAAAAAACAAAGACGGGAGGGGTGTAATAACGGATGTTTTTACAGGGAGTACGAAGATACTAAAATAGTGGAACTATAACATTAACAGGGGATTATAATTTATGTTCTAATAGGTGAACTGCTATTTTGTTTTTTTTAGTATTACTGATTTTTTAGATGAATGTTGAGTAGAGTATGGCTGAAACAAGAAAACCCCCATCAAAAAAATTGATGAGGGCTTTTTTACTTTTTTAGAAAAAGGAACTACCAAGCGCCTTTCTCTTCGTAATCAGGATCGTTTCTATCCGAATCCGCTTTACGTTTTAACTTTGTTTTCTCCTTTTTGATGTCTTGCATGATTTCTTCGTAGGTACGAACTTTATACTTGGAGGAAATCTCGCTGTAATCTAAATCAGCCGGAGTATTAACTTTTGCGATCTCAGAATTGATAGCCTTGCTAGCTTTCACCGCTTCTGCTAGTAATTCTTCAGCGCGTTTACGTGCTTGAACTTCATTGTTTAAGGATGCTTCCGCTTGAGCTTTTGCTGTTTCCGCAGCTTGAAGTTCTTGCTTAAGTTGTTTTAGAGCTTCGCCATTTGAAGCGATGCTTCCTTGTTGTGCTTCATTTGCTTTTTGCAAGCGCTCAAGTTCAGCGATTCGAGTTTCCAATTTGCCTTTAGCTTTAGATTCTGCGGCAAGTTGGTTTTCCGCCTCTTTACGAGCCTTTGCAGCTTCACGCTTAGCGATTTCCGCCTGTTCTAGCAGTTGTTTGTACCGAGTATTCTCTTCATTAGCTTTTGCTAATTCTTTAGAAGAGCTAGCATCAACACCTTTCGCTAATTTGGCTTCTAAATCCTTGCGTGTAGCTTCCTCTTCTGCCAATTCACGTTCCAAGTCCTTGTTTTTCTTTTCGACTTGAGCCAGTGCATTTTCTGCTTGTTTACGTGCATTTTTAGCAGTATTTAGATCCTTGTTGACTTTTGCAATGGCCTCCATATTGGTATTGCCACTTTTTGCCAACTTCTCTGCTTCTGCTTTTGCTTTTTCCGTTGCTGCTAGCTTTTCTTCTAAGGCTTTATTCTTAGCTTCCACCTTAGCCAATTGAGCTTCAGCAGCTTTGCGAACGGCAATAGCGTTTTTGATATCGCTGTTTGCTTGAACAATTTCTTCTTGAGCTGCTTCTTGCTCTGCAATAATCTCTTCCGCTTCTTTTCTTGCAGACTTTTCTGCTGCTAGGCGTTGTTCTAGCTTTTGTTTCGTTTTTTCAGCTTCGGCTAATGTAGCTTGAGCTTCTTCAAGTGATTTTCTAGCCATATCCAGCTCAGCACTACTAGAGTTACCCCCTGATTTCGCTAAATTTTGTGCTTCAGTTTTTGCTTTTTCAGCCTTTGCCAATTTATCTTTCAACTCCTCATTTCGCTTTTTCTCATTAGCAGCAGCCAATTCTGCTTCTTGTCGAGCTTTGTTTGCTTTCGCAATTTCTTCTTTGGAAGCATTGTCTCCTTTTGCTAAGTTTTCGGCAGCGACCCTTGCTTTAGTTTCGGCAGCCAACTTAAGCTCAAGTTCTTTCTTGGCTATAGTTGCTTTCTCGCGAGCAAATTCCGCTTCTCGGAGTGCCTTATTAGCCGCTTCTACATCTTTCTTAGCTTTAGAAAGATCCGATTTACTAGCCGCTTCCGCTTCTTTTCGGGCGGTAGCTAGTTTTTTGGCCATAAGCTTTTCAGCTTCTTGCTTTGCCTCCACTTCTGCTTTAGCTACTTGCATTTCAGCTTCTTGGCGTGCTTTAGTTTCAGCGGATAGTTTATTTTCTGCTAGTGTTTTAGCCTTCATAGCATCAGCTAGCTGCTCTTGCAATTCTTTAGTAGAGCCTTGGTCGCTAGTATTGGTTTGTGCTTGTACTTTCTCCAACTTAGCGATTTTATCCTCTAGGTTTTTCTTAGCACGAATTTCTTTAGAAAGCTGTGCTTCCAAGTCAACTTTAGCATCTTCGGCATTTTCACGAGCCAATTCTGCCATTCTAAAGTTTTCCTTAACCTTTTTAAGTTCTTCTTTAGTTGTGGCTAAAGCCTTATTGTCGTTGTCTGTATTACTACTAGCAGAAGCGACGGGCGTTTCTACTTGTTTAAGTTGTTTCTCAAGGCTAGCGATACGACCTTCTAGTTGCTTGTTCTCCGTTTCCTCTTTCTTGAGTCTAGCTTCCAACTCTTGCTTATCCATTTCAGCGGCTACTTTAGAAGCTTGTGCAGCATTCAGCGCATTTTCAGCGTCCTTAAGATCCTCGCCTAATTCGGTTATTTTGGATTCCGCAACTTTTAAAGCCCTGTTTTGACTTTCGTCAGGCGCAGAGGTACTCGCTATTTGGCTTTCCAATTCCTTTTTAGCTTTTATTTCTTTAGCAAGGTTGGATTCCGTGGTATTAAGCGTTTGTTGTAAATTAGCAATCTTATCAGAGAGGATCTGTTTGGCTTTCTCTTCTGTAGAAAGCTTGGCAGCCAAAGTTGCTTTAGCAGCTTCCATATTCTGCTTTGCTTTTTCCGCGTTAGCAAGTGCAGTTTTGGTTTGATTTAACTCTTTCTCTAACTTTTGGTCGTTAGTATTAGAAGATACATTGGTAGCGGCGAGCGCTTCGCTCAACTTCTTCTCGGCATCTTTACGAGCATTGATTTCTTCAGTGAGTTTTTTCTCCGCAGTTTTTCTAGCGGTCACTGCATCACTAAGCTCACGTTCTGCTTTCTTTGCGGCAGCTTTAGCGAGAGCAGACTCCTGCTTAGCTGCTTCAAGTTGAGTAGCTTCATTCTTGGCTAGTTCCGCTATTTTAGCTTCTTTTGCTAGGCGTTCTTTTTCAGCCTTTTCGGCTGCTAAACGTTCTGCTTCAGCACGTTCTT
>JAHDHB010000179.1 GCA_020631545.1 Saprospiraceae bacterium
TGTTTCGATAGTTCAAGAATTAAGCCCTAGACTTTCCCTGATACTGTCTGTTTTGGCCTTTTTGGTTTCCTACAAAGTTTTTCGAATTTCTACCGCAAAATATCGGCGTCGTGATGCCGTTCTTCAGCAAAAATTTCCTCCGCATTGGCGCATTATTTTGAATGAATATGTCTTGTATTACAGTACCTTAAATGAGGCGGAGAAACGGCGTTTTGAGCAGAAAATACAGATTTTTTTGGATGAAAAACGCATTACAGGAATCAAGACGGATGTTGATGATACGGTACGGCTTTTAGTCGCTTCTAGTGCTATAATTCCCATCTTTGGCTTTCCAGAATGGGAGTACGACAACCTAGGAGAAGTTCTGATTTATGCTTCCTCCTTCGACAAAACTTTTCGTCAAGAAGGAAAAGGGCGCTTCATCACAGGGATGGTCGGTAATGGAGCGATGAGCGGGATGATGATTCTTTCTAAGCCTGCCTTGATCCAAGGATTTGTAAATGCCAAAGACGGGCGTAATGTCGGAATTCATGAATTTGTACACCTGATTGATTCTGCGGATGGCATTTTTGATGGAATACCTTCCTTGTACAGTAAGCAGTATGCGATTCCTTGGATGCATCGGATGCATGAGGAAATGCAAGCGATAATAGATGGAGAATCAAACATCAATGCATATGGTACGACCAATGAAGTCGAATTTTTTGCAGTAGCCAGTGAGTATTTTTTCGAGCATCCTGAAGATATGGCCAAGGAGCATCCCCAACTCTACTCCATGCTGCGACACATCTTCAACCAACATCCTTTGGAGCAGTTCAAAATGGCCATCAAAACAATGCTTGGGACTAAAGCAAAAAAGCTGGGTCGAAATTCACCATGTCCTTGTGGCAGCGGCAAAAAATACAAACGCTGCTGCCTCAAAAAACGATAAGAACCTGAGTTCGATTAGTCTTTCTTTGTAGAGGAACCCGTAGTTCTCCCATTCTCCAAACACTACATTACCTATTATTTCACAAGGGATTGCAGCCCCGATAGTAGTGGTAGCTGGCGCGCTGTAGCTGCTATGAAGCAGGGAATACAGGTAGCTGACGTTTAGGAAGATGCCTGTATGACCATGCTGAATGCGGCTACAGCGTGCCAGCTACAAACGGATAGCGGGATTAGCTGCCCAAATAACAACTAGAGCCTTTATTTACAAGAAGTTAATAATCGAATTTAGGTTAAAGATTTCATGTCAAAACTTAAATGCTCTTATAGCTCTTATGTGGTTCAAAAATGCGCCAAAACGACAAGGCCCAATTCCTATCTCGGATAATTCGTAACGCCTAATTCTTCATTTATAAACAGGATTCACCTTCAAGCGCAGCCCTTCCTGCTTGTCCTCCTTGTATTCCAACTTTTTGCGTAGCAGATATTCTCGGCCATCTTTAAGAAAAATAGAGGCACGAATCTCAAAACCGCCATAGATCACGATACTTATACCAAAGGGTGCTTTTTTTGATTTGTAGACCTGGTTGGGGAAGGAATCAGGAAGATAATACACGACTTTGTCGATGTCTGCCATTTGGATATTCCTATTCGTCTCCATAATCGGTTGAATATTCACCCTAGCCCGATTATTTTCATCTGGTTTTTCGCGCAAGTCTGTTTCCAAACCAAAAGGCGAATCAATCGTTCTACAATTAATCAGGCTTTCGAGCTTATCCTTTTCCTTGATGCTGATTTTAATGCCCCTTTTCCAACCCTTTCGAATAGATTTTTTTCGCTTTCGATAGCTAGGGTAATCTTCCGTTGCTTTTTTGCTCACGCCATTCAAGCATTGCAAAGCGGTGTCTAAGGGGAAGTTCATGATACCCAATATTCTACCTGTAAATTCATCTGCGGCCAATTCGATTTCGTGGCGGCATCTTTTCTTTAAAACAGCCTTCTTTTTCCAAGCATCCCCTCGTAAAAAATGCGCGATTTCGTGCGCAAGAATACCGATTATTACAGATTCTTGTTCTTGGCTAGCCGACATTAAATTCTGTTCATTGACAAACAAGAAGCGACCGACGAGATTCGAATTCGTGTTTTTCGCATTTAGCTCTAGGGCATAAGCTTTGAAGCTAGAATGGGCTACCCAAATATTCAAGGTTTCATGGTTCGAAAGACATAAAATTTTGTTGACCAGCAATTGGAACCTATCCGAAGGAAAAGCTTCTCTGCTAGAGAGTTGTGCTGGGGGATTCGCCTGCAAAAAAGCTTTTACTTCTTGAAACTCTTCTTGGGTTAACTTATGGTCATAACCGACCAATTTATAGTAAAGACCTGTCGTATCCCACTGGAGATCTTGGGTGAAAACCAAGGAGGGGAATAGAAGGCTGATGAATAGGATGAGTGTTGGGCGCATAGGTTTCTATTTTGAGGGGGGGAGATGTCTTTTCTTGTAATTTCCGTTATGGAACAACTTGTCGGCTGAAGCCAACGTTACGCGTCGGGGCAATCCACTTTTATGTCATTCAAGACTTCTGAGTATAGCTCATTGACGACTTGAATATCCTGAGCGGATAAGGAATCGCGTTGACCAGGAATGCCGTCAGGTAAGTTTAATCGTTCCCTTACGCCATCTTTTAAGGAGAGACAACCGCTGAGCAAATTGTCGGAGTAATGCATGATGGAATAGAGGTCGTAAGCATTTCTATCTTGTGCATTTTCATTGCGGAGTTCTGCAAATTTGAAGTTGGTATTTGTAGCGCAATTGGGTTTAATCACCACAAAATCATCTCGATCCGCTCTAGCTTGCATATGGTATAAGCCTAGGGCATGGCCAAGTTCGTGAGCAATGTTGCCTACCCGATTGGTCTTGTTGATATTGATTTTTTGTGGAACACCAAGACTGCCGACGTAGGAACAGGCATATTTACAAATGGTAGAATCGGTGACAAAAATGAGGTGTTTTTCTTCATCACTCTGCTTAATAAAACGAATGATCGTATTGTCAGACCACCATTTCATCGCTTCTTTTGCATTTTTTTTGTACTTGAAGCTGCTGTCAAAAACATAAGGAATGCAGATATTTTCGTCATTGTTGCATTTCAGATCCCAGAGCTGACCTATATCCGTTGTAGCATGGCCAAAACCAATAGGAAGCAGGGTAGGGGGCGTCATGATATCGCCATCAATAATGTGGAAATTATCCTTCTTTATACTAGCAATAGTGAACTCTTCACAGCTTAATTTTACTTTAACTTCACTATTTACATCGCTGGGATCTTCGATTTCATCTGTTGAAGTGGTGGATGAATCCACATCCGTTTTTTTAGGAAAAATAGCACAACTATTAATCTGTAAACTGATAAACACTAACAGAACTAAGTGTAAGAGAACATATTTTCGAATCTTCATGTCGTGTGTATTTTTATTGGGTGATAGAACTAATGAGTTAATTATCTTGTGCTTAACTCGCATTTTTCTTTCCTCACGCTTATGTTCAAACGAAGTGAAGAAAATACTTTTGGTGTCTATTTCTAACCTTTTCTATTAGACAATTATTGTAAAAAAAAAGTACGATGTGATTTCTTTAACTAATGGCTCTGTTCATAAGTTCTAGACAGATTAAGCTTGTAATTTTTCCGTTATACTGCGTTGCTCATCGGTCGGGTTTCCCTCTTCGCGCCTTGTCTAACAAAAAAATTACTACGCCTAAACTATCCATTACTTCTGAGCAGAACCACTAGGCGCTAACGAAATTAGTATTAATTTAATGATTTCCCTAGGATAAAGAAAGGATAATCTTTTTGAAGTTGTGAGCGAGGCTTTAGGGGGCACCGCGTGACGCTTTTCTTAGCGTTATGTAGAAAATCCGAAAAGCAAAATGTGAAGAATTTATTGTTAGGAAGTTATATTAAAAAATAATTTAGATTGGACATTTGCTTCAAAATCCATATAAAAAGTTAAATTCGTGGAGAGAATCCTTATTAAACTTCCTAAAGATGTATCGATCCACTATTTATATTGCGTTCTTTTTATTTGTTTTTTTAAGCCCTAACGGTTATGGTCAGAACTTGTGGACGGATAGCCCCTTGACTGAAAATGCAAGAACAAATCTAGAATCTGTAAAGCATAAAGAATTGCCTAAAGCCTTTCGTTTATTAGAATTAGATGCCACTAGTGCGTCGCGGATTTTGGGTGGACGTACTGATTCAAGCTCATGTCTTTCCCTTCCTTTACCTGATGGAACGGAGGAAGCCTATTCGATCATGCCTACTAGGGTATTGCCGTCTGGGTTGGCCTCCAAGTACCCCAACTTGCTAGCGTATAGAGGGCGTAGCCTTACGAATCCTAAGCAAATTGTTCACTTTGTTTGGTCGCCAGAAGGATTGCATGTGATGGGGGATAGTGATGAAGGTACATTTTTTATTGATCGGGTGAAAAGTGGAAACAAAACACTACATATGAGCTATTTAGCTAAGGACAGAGTTCATGAGCCTTTTACCTGTTCTACGGAAGAGCCACTGGTATTATCGAAGGAAGAATTGGCAACGCAAGCAAAACAGCCCAATATCGTCCTAGGAACAGAATTGCGGACGTATCGGATTGCGGTAGCGTTTAATGGTGCATTAACGGATAGTTATGGTGGCGTTGCCAATGCAATGACTAGAGTGGTGGAGTTGGTTAATGATTTGAATCTCATTGTGGAAAGAGATCTTTGTATTCATTATGAAATAGCAGAAAATAACGATCAAATTCTATTCACTTCCCAAAATGATCCTTATGGAGGAAGTAATTATTTGTCGCAAAATACAAGTGTGGTCAATGCTACGATAGGTGTAGAAAGTTATGATTTAGGAATGATCATGGTTCCAGCTGGTGCTGGAGGGATTTCTTTGCTAGGAGCGACTTGCTCCGATTTGTCGAAAGCGGCTACGTATTCCCCTGATGATCTACTTTATGCAGCCCATGAATTGGGGCATAATATGGGGGCTGGTCATACCTACAACTACTGTCCGGGTTATGGTTATTCCAATTTTGAACCAGGAAGCGGCAATTCCCTGATGTCTTATTATGGTTTTTGTGGTACGGCGAATATGCCTGGAGGATTGATTTATCGTTATTACACTCGAAGTTTTGACCAAATTTACAACCGATTGCACATCGGTAATAATAATTGTGCTGCCATTACGCCCTCAGGAAATACACCGCCTATAGCTGATGCAGGTACAGGCGAGTTTTATATTCCTAGCCTAACACCGTTTACGCTTACAGGGAATGCGACGGATGCAGAGGGAACAGCTTCGTTGACTTATAGTTGGGACCAATATGATTATGGAAATGGTTCGCCTCCTTGGGCGCCTACAGGGAATGGGCCTGTTTTTCGGATGTATCCCATCGCTGATGTTCCCTACCGTACCTTTCCTGAGTTGTCGAAGATAGTAAACGGTGTATATGATAAGGATGAAGTATTGCCCGATTATACAAGGATGTTTAATTTTCGGTTTACCGTTCACGATAATCATCCTGGAGGGAGTGGACTTAGTTATGATGATTTACGCTTTTATGTAGAAGGGAATGCAGGGCCTTTTGAAGTCACGCTGCCCAATGAAAACACCACCATTTGGTCGGTAGGCCAAAGTAGAACCATTACTTGGGAGGTCGCGAATACCGATGTAGCGCCCATTGATGCGATGACAGTTAATATTTTATTATCGACGGACGGTGGCTATACTTATCCGATAAGTTTAGCTAATGCCGTACCGAATGATGGAGAACATATCATCGTGGTTCCGGATGCCGTTGGCCTTCAAAATCGGATAAAAATTGAAGCTTCTGAAAATGTTTTTTTTGATATTTCAGATAATGATTTTGAAATTTTACCGGCAACAGCTAGTGATTTTTCGGTATCGCTTAATACTTTATCTAGGAGTGTCTGTAGCGAAACCATGGTAGATTATGAAATAGAGCTTTTTGGATTGGGTGCTTTTACGAATTCTGTTGATTTGATTATCAGTGGTTTGCCTGTTGAGGCTTCCGTTAATTTGCCCTCCTCCGTAGCAACGACTTCTTCCACCTTATTTACGATTAGCAATCTAGATTTGGTGCCTAAAGGAATTTACCCGCTAACGCTTACCTTGAATGAAACAGGGGGAGGGATTAGCAAAACTGTTCCTTTTTACCTGATCGTAAAAGGAACTTCAACGGGAGAACTAGGTACGGCGATGAGCTTTGACGGGAGCAGTTCGATAAGTATTCCTAAAGTGGGATTAGATTACCAATTTGGCAAGGAGCAGGACTTTAGCGTAGATTTTTGGTTTAAAACTACAGCGACTAGTGGAGTTTTGATTGGCGATAAGGACTGGAATAATTCTAATAATATCGGTTGGGCGATAGCGCTGCTTGCTGGGAAAATCCGTTTTAACCTTGGGGATGGTACTTCTTGGAAAAATGCTTCATCTTCAAATACTTATAATGATAATGAATGGCATCATCTCACTGCTACGGTTAGTCGTTCTGGTGCAGGTAAGCTTCATTTATATATTGATGGTGAATTGGTGGCCAATAATCTTGCAGCAGTAGGGGATATTTCCAACAACATGAACCTAACGATTGGTGCGGATGCTAATGGAAATTGGAATTATATCGGATTAATAGAAGAAGTGCGCATCTGGCGCAATGCATTGACTAAAAATGAATTACGTGAAATTCGCCATCGCACATTAGCAACTTGTCAAGAGAATTTAATCTCTAGTTATTCCTTCAATGAAAATACTACTCAGGTAGTAGATGCCACGAGTGCTTATCATGGTTCAATGAATGGTGCTACTAGAATCCCCTCCACGGTACCGATGGGCTTGGGCATAGCGGAGAGTAAAACGGAGGTTGCTAGCCTAGTCCCCTTCCCCCTGACTCAACTTCAAATAGACTATAGTGCTCAAAACGGCGCAGAAGTGACGGCCACCAAAATAACCCATGCGCCTAGTAATATTTTAGGGGTACATCCTAGTGATATTCTTTTAGATACACAGTGTTGGATATTAGATCGTTATGAAGAATCTGGTAGCTTAGAAATGACGCTTACTTTCGGATTGAATGAAGATATTACGGTAGTAGATGAAGGACAGCCCATTCAGTTGCAGCTTTATCATAGGCCCTCGAATTCAGCCGATGATTGGGTCTTGTTGATGAATGCTACCGGCGCCAATGCTGCCAACGATGAAGTTAGTTTTGCTGGAGTTGGAGAGACTGGCCAATTCTTGATTACACGTTCCACCGAACCTGTTTTAGCGGTTAGCTCCTTGAGTGGTGAGTTTTGCCCTAAAGCACTAGAAACCTCTTTGGATGATGCCTTATACTTTAATGTAGAAGGTGTAAATCTGATTGAGCCTGTTACCGTTACGCCACCTACAGGATTTGAAATTTCCTTATCGCCTGATACCAATTTTAGTTCGAATCCGATTGTCTTGACGACTCCATCCAATGCGATAGCGCCTACACCAGTCTATGTACGATTTTTGCCCGATGCTATCGGCAATTATAATGGAATGATTACGACTTCGACTACAGGAGCCGCTACGCGAAGCCTTCTGGTCAGTGCAAAAGCTGTGGAGGACGCTAGCAATGTAGCAGGGATGGCGATGCAGTTTGGCGGAAATGATGATTTGATTTCCTTGACTGCGCTAACATGGCAGCCCACTGCTTTTACCCTAGAATTTTGGTTAAAACCTTATAGCCTAGTTGCTTGGAACCAGCAAGTAGGCGTAGGGTGGGGGCGATTTTTGTTTTTGGCTACGCCAGAAGGTGCTTTTTATGCGGGTATAGAAACGAGTTATTCCCTAGTACAATCCCCCCCCGGTACCTTGAAGGTGAATCAATGGAGCCATTGCGCAATTACTTTTGATAATGGATTGCTAAAAGTTTATCACAATGGAGAATTTATGGGAAGTCAAATAAACGCGATGATGCCTCTTCCTTGGAGTGGCTATTTTAGAATAGGACAAACCAACTCGAATGCCGTACACGGCGAAATGGATGAATTTCGACTTTGGGATAATGCTCGAACGCAGCAAGAAATTCGAGAAAATATGCACCTTACCATTGAAGTTGAAGATGACTGTACTAGTGGTTTGATGATTTACTATCAATTTGATGATGTCGTAGAAGGAAAAGCCAAGGATGTCGTGGGCAATTACAATGGAACCCTAAATGGTGATTTGACTTTAGTCCCCTCCTCTGTGCCTGTGGGAGAAGGCTTTGCGAATACTAAAAATGAAACGAGTGGTATGGTTGATTTTGAAAATACGGGCTGTTCCGTGGATTTTACAGTACAGAATGGAGCCGAATTTGTCTTTACCAAGATCGGAAATGGGCCTTTTGGCGTGAGCACCTTACCTACAAATGCCCAATTATTTGACCAACAATATTGGGTTGGTCATCGCTATGGAAATGGTACCTTTAATGGTGATTTTACCTTTACGGTAAATGAAGATATTGAACCAGGGGAAGCAACAGAGCCCTATAATTTTAACCTCTACCGTAGGCCTACTTTTAGCTACGAAGATTGGGAGCTAATTGGCTTTGCTTCTTCTGTAGATGCTGTTGAAAATCAACTCACCTTTGAAAATATTCCTACTTCTGGTCAATTTTTTATAGCCAAAGATACTACCCCCGACATTCTAATAAACGCTAACCTAGAAGACTTTGGAGTTCAGTTGGTTGATTATTCATCTGAACCACAAAGTTATCAGATTGCTGCCAAAAATATCTATGAACCGATAGCCATTTCGGTGCCAAATGGGTTTGAGGTTTCCACAGATTCCACCACGGGATTTGCTAGCTTTTTGACCTTAGCACCTAGCAATAGTTTTCTTGAAAAAACGAACATTTATCTACGCTTTCATCCAACGGCAGAAGCTATATACTTGGACAGTATTCTCCACTATAGCCTAGGGATGACTTCTGAAACACTAGTTGTTTCTGGAGTGGGGAAAGAGTTGGACAGTACCGCAGGCAATGCCTTAAGTTGTCAAGAAGGCGATTATCTTTCGCTCCCGCGCAATGAAGAACTGTTATTTGGTGAAAATCAAGATTTTACCGTAGAATTTTGGTTGTTTACTTCCTCTACACAAGTCAATCCAAGCATCATGAGTAATAAGAATTGGAATGCAGCGGATAATGTAGGTTGGGGAATTTTTTACCAAGGCAGTGAATGGCTCGTAAATATCAATGGAGAAGGAGGAAATCAAATCAATTTACCCAGCAATGCACCAAGCCTTAATGATGGGCGTTGGCATCATTTAGCTGTTGTTTTTGATCGAGACAGTCTACTCTCCTTGTATCAAGATGGATTTTTGACCAATCAAACGTCTATCGCAGCTCTTAATGGGAAAAGTATTGATGATGGATTCCCTATTAATATTTTTCAAGACGGAACAGGCGCCTACAATGTTTTAATGGCAGGGGAAATGGATGAAATTCGAATTTGGAATACAACTCGAACCACCCAACAAATCCGCAAGCATCGGCACTTAACCTTAGCAACGAAGGAAAACGGCCTAGTCGCTTATTATCAATTCAAGGAAGAGGAGGGCGATGCCATAGAGCTGATTGGGCGACATCATGCCGATTTTAGAAATAACAGCCTACGGATGATGTCTGATGTTCCTGTCGCTTCGGGATTTTCAGTCATAGAAGATGTTCAAAATGCCCAAGTATACACCTTTAAAAATGGGGTAGACGATGCCCATATTGATGTTGCTTTCTCAGGAACATTGCCACAAGGCGAAGTCGTTATCTCTTATCTAACTGGAGAGCCACCACATGGTACAATTCCTCCAAATGCTTTAGAAACAGGTTATTGGATTATCAATAATTATGGACAAAATACGACAAATATCACCGCAGAATTGCGTTTTCAGTGTTCACCCAATTGGGTCGATAGCCCTGACCCATTGCTCTTTCAAGTCAATGGAAGAAATGAAAATGCTCCAGGAGCAGAAGCTTGGACAAGGCAAGAAGCCGCTACCTTAGTAGATATTAACAGACAAGTCGTTACACTTGGAGGTGTAGGAGAATTCTCCCAATTCTTACTTTCTCGTGCTACCCTTGTTTTTTCGCCAAAAATATTCTTACAAGGTGCTTACGAACCCAATCGACTGATGCGGAATGGATTGCGTCAAGAAGGCCTAATTCCACTCCAAGAACCTTACGCCGCCTTAAACTATCCGACGAATGGGGGAGAGCAAACAACTAGCGACGTCTTAGCACAAGGAGGAAATGATGCGATTCTTGACTGGATTTTTATAGAATTAAGGGATAAAAATGATCCGACGAATGCCTTATACGGTCAATCTGTCCTACTACAACGAGATGGCGATATTGTTGCCGTAGACGGGACTTCTCCCGTGCAATTTGACCGTGTACCAGCAGACGACTATTACATTGCCGTGTATCACCGCAACCATTTAGGCATCATGACCGCCAATCCTATCCCTCTAAATTCGACCACTACCCCCATTGATTTCACCACTTCCCTAACACCTACCTGGGGTACAAACGCACAAGCCGATGTAGGTAATGGAAAACTAGCCCTATGGTCAGGAGATGCTTCCTCCGACAAGGTCGTCAACGCCCAAGACCGAGCAGCAACCTGGAACAACCGAAATCAACAAGGCTACTTCTCTTTTGACGTGAATCTCGATGGCGCCTGCAATGCAGCGGATCGGGCTATCACTTGGAATAATAGAAATAGAGCTACGAAAATACCGTAGTGTCTTTGTTTCTTTTGTCCCATAAAGTGAATTATTGCTGTGTAATATTTTAACCTCTGCTTAGTTGTTTAAGGGGGGTAAGCCAGTTTTTAGGTGCCATTGTGTGGGAGGGATCCTTATTCTAGTGGATACAGGTCAAGAAGAATTAATCCTTTCATTCTAATTATTTATTTGTTGGTCGTTTCAATCCTTATTCTAGT
>JAHDHB010000180.1 GCA_020631545.1 Saprospiraceae bacterium
GTGTAAGCGTTTAGGGTGAGGAGTACAAGACTTAGGGAAAGTAGGAGTTTGTGAATTGCCATAAAATCAGAGTATTGAATGTTTTGCTTCCTTAGATAGCTATTTTTTGCTTATGCAAAGGTAATAGTTTTCTTAGCCAAATATCCTTAACTTTGCAGCTATCTAATTTGAATAAGCAATCAATTCCATGAAAAATAAGCGTAATCTTCTTATCAGCAGCATACTTGGCCTTATTATAGGATGGGCGCTAGGTTTTCTGCGCTTGCCATTTCTAGCAAAAAACTACGCTTTCGCCTTGGGTTTTATTACCTGTTTAGCCTTCATAGCGCTGCTCCTTCTTTTGTTCTCCATTTGGAATAAGCACACTTCTCTAAAAAACATAATAACAAGTAATTCAAGCACTTCTGATGCTACAGTAATACAAAAAATCTATGGAAACCTCTGGGGAACCTTCCTTATTCTCCTAGCAATTGGTGGATTGATTTGCGGCTTTTTGATGTATCAACAAAAGGGGCAGTTCAAGGAGCAAACGGTGGAATTAAGTGAGAAAATGGAAGGACAAACGGAATTAATAGAAACCATCAAAAACAATAATCTTGTCCTATTAACCAGCGTTTTTAGTAGTAAAATAGAAGATGAACTGAGGCGCTCAAAGGGTTCGTTGAGTGAGACAACAATAGGCAAAATAGCGAAGTTAAGCCATTCTTTTAAACCCTATCAGCACGAAGAAGACTCCTTGTCTATCAATAAATTAAGTCCCGAGCGTGCGGAATTACTGCTAAGCTTAGCCAACATGGAAATGGATTCTAATTCCTTTAATCGGATAAAACATAGCACTACCTTTGCTAGTGCGGATCTAAGGAAAGCGGATTTGAGTGGCCTTGATTTAAATGGTGTAGACTTAGAGGAAGCAAGGCTTTGGGGGGCAAATTTGAATGGAGCAAAGCTAAGCAAAGCCAATCTGCATGGAGCGGATTTGAGGTGGGCAAATTTGAACGGAGCAGATTTGACATTCGCCAATTTAAAAGGAAGTAATTTAGCGAATTCGAAGCTAATCAAAGCCGATTTTAGCGAAGCTCTCCTTAAATGGGCGGTTATGGAAGGTGCCATCCTCCATCAAGCCAATTTCACCAAAAGTAATTTACTAGGAGCCGAATTAATCAAGGCAAACTTTAGCGAAACCAATTTGACAGAAGCCAATTTATACGGTGTTTACGCTGAAAAAGACTGGTTTGAAAATTTAACGGAACAACAAATCATCGGCATCAAAGAAATTCAAGCAGCTTATTTCCTCAAAGAATACAAAACGCCGCTCAGCCTACACGGAAAATTCTACCTCAAAAAGAAAGCAGAGGAAAAATAACTCTAGAACTTCACATTAAACTTATATGCTCTTATTAGGTTAAAAGTGACAAACTCATATCGACAATTTCTCTTGCATCACTACATTGATTTTATCTGTATAGCGCACCACCACTTCATCCTCTGGAGTAAAAGGCTCAAAACCAATTTGATAAGACCAACTGTAATAACGCTGTAAATCATTCAGATAATTCGCTAATAGGCTAGGTGTCCAATGCGTTTGAGGACGAATCTGATACTTTTTCCTAAGTTTTTTCCCAATTTCTTGCCCCCATTCATTATTAATCATATCCACATAATTATCCACTGGATAATTGTCGGGATCGTTAAGTTGTTCCTCCGTGAAGATACCATAAGTCACTTCAGGCATGTGGTAGCGCTCATGCACATCAGACAAAAAATCTGCCATCTCTTCCGAGAAAAAAGAAGTAATAAATGCTTGAGCAGTAATATGATTAAAGGAGTTGAGGTATCCCTTTTCTCCACTATCTTTAGGATCTTTCAGCGCTAAATCTAACGTACTGATGTTTTTCACTGATGCTTGAGCCAAATCAAAAAAAGCGACATCTCCTTCCCCAAAAATATGCGGTTTTCGCCTAGACAAGCTATAGATTTTTACAATATCTTTCCGATTCGCTACCGCAAAAGGAGAATTCACCAAAAGCCAGATTTTGTCCAAAACACTCCCCGTCCGTACTTCGTTTATTTCTTCCTGATTGATTCCCGCCTTGAGTTCACTACTGATTTCCTTGCCGTTACTACATTGCCGTAGCAAAACCCTTGAATTCGCCGTCGAACTATCCGTCTCCGTTGGAGGATTGAAATAGTCTATTTTTACAACCGATTTAAATTCTTCCAAGGAATTAAATCTAGTAGCAAGAAGCGCCTCACGTATTTCAGTCGAAAACCCCAAGCTATCGTTTTTTATAAACCTCACCGCCGGCACACCTTCCCCACAAGCCCTCACCTGTCCAGGATCTTCGATATTATCCCATGCGATATAATAGACCACAAAAAGAGCTAGGAAAAATAACAGTAATCCTTGAAATATTTTCATCGAAAAAACCTATGATTTTGAAAAATAAAACACTACAAAAATACAATTTATAAAACAAATGGAACAAGAATTTAGGGAAGTATTGACATAACCACCTAAAGCCCAAACAAATCATTAATTAAACACTCTTAAAGGCTACAAAATTTCAATAAACGATAAAAAAACAACTTCCAAATCATGGAGAGCGAAAATAAGTATGTAAAAAAAAGGGAATAATTTTGCACTATTTCTTGAAAAGAGTATCTTGTCGCCGAAATACGAGCTAAAAACATTAGCCTTATCTATTAAGAGTTAAGCAAAGAAAATGCGACACTTCAATGGCGAAGCCAAGCCAATTTTAAACTTAGCTCCATTTTACTTTCACATCAACCGAACAATACATTAGTGGAAAAAAAAGACCAATGGGATACCGTAATTCTCCCAAAGATAAATCCATTCGATTTAAACCTAAGAGAAATCTGGGAATATAGAGACTTATTACTGCTGCTCATTCGCCGAGACTTTGTTGCAATGTACAAGCAAACTATACTAGGCCCTATATGGTTTTTTCTTCAACCACTGTTAATGACTTTGGTGTTCACTTTTGTTTTTGGAAACATCGCTCAGATATCTACCGATGGCCTACCAAAAGTGTTGTTTTATTTATCAGGAATTACTGTATGGAATTATTTTTCAAATTGCTTAACAGAAATTTCCAATGTTTTCCGCACTCAGGTTCACTTGTATAGCAAAGTTTACTTTCCTAGATTGATTCTGCCCCTATCCATCATATTTTCTAATTTGGTAAAATTAGGGATACAGTTTTTATTACTAATTATTGTAACGTTGTATTTTTATACAAAAGGCATTGATATAAGTTTGACAGCCAATATATTGCTAATTCCTTTTATTGTTTTACTTATGGCTATCCTAAGTTTAGGTTTAGGATTAATTATTTCTTCTATGACGGCTAAGTATAGAGATCTAGTTCATTTAGTCGCTTTTGGATTACGTTTATTGATGTATATTAGCCCAGTTATTTTACCCTTATCGGCATTACCTCAAAAATATGCAATTTTCATAATGGCAAACCCAATGACAGCAATCATTGAAACATTTAGGTACTCTCTACTAGGTACAGGAACTTTTACCATTGAACAATTAATGTATTCCATCTGCTTTTCTCTCGTTGCATTTATTGTGGGTTTGCTTTACTTCAATCAAACACAGCAATCTTTTGTGGATACTGTATAACATACAGTAAACAAATTTCTAAAGATTTTTCGATGCTATTTGCTTGAAAAGTTTTAGGATAACGGATTAAAAAAAACACCTCATGATTAGCTGGGCTAAAAAGAAAATAAATCTGTTCTAGCAAGTTTCTTATTCCATTTTTAATACATAGACATGAGCAAAACAGTTTTAAAGGTCGAAAATATAAGCAAACAGTATCGACTTGGGTTTGTCGGTACCGGAACCTTGTCCCACGATCTTTCTCGTTGGTGGGCTAATATTCGAGGAAAAGAAGACGAATATTTAAAAGTAGGAGAAGTAAATGACCGAACTAAATACAGCAAAAGCAAGTACGTGTGGGGTCTTAAGGACATCAACTTCGAAGTAAAGCAAGGAGAGGTCGTCGGTATTATTGGAAAAAATGGTTCAGGCAAATCAACACTGCTAAAAATCCTTTCAAGAGTCACCGGCCCTACAACTGGAAGTGTCAAATGTAAAGGCAAGGTTTCTAGTTTATTGGAAGTAGGCACCGGTTTTCACCCAGAACTAACTGGAAAAGAGAATATATTCCTAAGTGGTGCGATACTAGGGATGAAGAAGCAAGAAATTCAGCGTAAAATGGATGAAATAATAGCCTTCGCAGAGGTCGAACGTTATATAGATACTCCAGTAAAACGTTATTCTTCAGGCATGTATGTTCGACTAGCATTTGCTGTAGCTGCTCATCTACAAACAGATATTATACTTATTGATGAAGTTCTTTCCGTAGGTGATGATAGTTTTCGTAAGAAGTGCTTAAATAAAATGCAAAATATGACCAAAAGTGGTCAAACTATATTATTCGTTAGCCATAACATGCCGGCCTTGCAGTTACTTTGCAGACGAGGAATTTTATTAAACAATGGTGGCCTAGTAATGGATGATGATATGAGGAAAGTAGCTAACGTTTATTTGAATAATGAGGGAACAGAAAACAAAAGAATAAAAAACATAAAAACAAAAAATGATGGCTTGTTAATTTCCTATTTTAGCTTAGAAGTGGAAAAACCTGGTGTTAATCAACCTATTCATTTCAATCTTTCACTTTCTGTTATCAATGACAAATTGTTAAAGTTATTAAAAGACGGCCTCGCCTTAATTGATCTTTATATAGACATCCATAACTCTATCGGTAGTCGGCTTATCAGCTTAAGACATATGGGCGTTAGGATTCAGCAATCAGAATCTTTAATAAAAGTAACGCTAGAAAACAGCAATCTACCGAAAGGAAATTATTCTGTATCACTCAATTTAAACTCCGTAATAGGTCACCTTTTTTACTCCAGCAATATTTTAAACTTTAGTATTCTGAGTCTTGATGGTATTGATAGTGAAGAAGAATGGCTAGGCTTTCGGCTGCCTTCTAAATTGAGCATTTATTAAGGCTTTTGGTGTATGAAATGTGATTTTGGCGAATTATGAACCATAGAAGACTCACAAGAAGATACAAACCTAACATACTAGACGAGAAAGACTTATGAGAAATCCTGCGACCTTTTTAAGACACATAAGTAAAACGCTTTTACTTGGTTCTAACTTTGCTTGCTTAGGTTACAAAAAATAATTCTTTTACTAAAAATGACACCAACGACTTCTGCTCCTTTTGTTTCTGTAATTATGCCTCTACATAACGAGGAAAAATATGTAAAAGAAGCAATAGAGAGCATAATCCATCAAACATTTACTGATTTTGAATTTATCATTATAAATGATGGGAGTACTGATAATAGTGAAGAAATAATCTTTGAGTATACAGATGAGAGAATTATTTACCTGAAAAACAAAAAAAATATAGGCATATCCAATACGATGAACCGAGGTCTAGCCATCGCGAAAGGCAAATATCTTGTACGTATGGATGCTGACGATATTAGCTTGCCTAAAAGAATCGAGACTCAAGTCGCATTTATGGAGGCAAATCCGCAAATTGGTGCTTGTGGTACAAACCTGATGTTGTTTGGGGCTAAAAATAAAATACTGACATACAAACAAAGCGACGCTGAGATAAAATCTCAATTTATTGCTATTTTTCCTTTAGCAAATGCAACAATGATTATCCGAAAAAGTGAGTTATTCAAATTGAAAACGTGGTATAATCCTGCTATGGATTCAGCAGAAGACTTCGATTTAACCGAAAGACTTAGCCATCATACGGTATTCGCTAATCTTCCTGAAGTTCATTACCATTACAGAATACACGCTAGTAATAGTCACCTCTTCCATCAACAAAAATTGTTTGAACTTAGTTTGAACATAAAAATCCGCAATATTGAAGCTAAGCTTAAGCGAAAACTTACGCTTCAAGAAAAAAAAATACTTTTCAAAGCCCTTAAGCATGAAACCGTTGCTTTATCGTGGAATGAGCTATTCGAATTTCACTCTTTGCTTTTGACCATTTATAAGGCGATGAAAGATAACAAGTATTACCTTGAGCATCTATATTCTTCCAGTTTAATCAATTGGTGGAAAAGACAATTAAAGAAACAAACCATCCTTAGAATTGCAACTTTATATTTGGTAATTCCTCCATTACGTTTCCATTGGATGGCGATTGTGCATACGGTAAAAAAGATAGGTTCTAAAATCCAATCTGCAAACAAAAAATAAGCAATGAAAAAGTCGAAAAACCTGCCATTCGTCTCCGTATTGATGCCTATGCACAATGAAGAAAAGCATGTGGGAGAAGCCATTGAAAGTATCTTAAACCAAACGTACGAAAACTTTGAATTCTTAATTATTGACGATGGCAGTATAGACAAAAGTCCAGAAATTGTTTTGTCTTACAAAGATCCTCGCATTCAATACCTTAAAAATAAGAAAAACATTGGCATCTCAAACACGCTTAATAGAGGCTTAACACTAGCAAAGGGTAAATACATTTTTCGTATGGATGCCGACGATTTGAGTCTGCCTACAAGAATGGAAAAACAGGTGCAATTTATGGAAGCTCATCCAGGCATTGGCCTTTGCGGTACGAATGTTCTATTATTTGGCACAACAAACAAAGAATTTAAATACTACCAACACGATAAAGAAATTCGCACGAACTTAATTGCTCATCCTTCCATTTCTAATGGTGCTATGATTTTAAGGAAAAGTGTACTTCAAAAATTAGATAAATGGTTTGATCCTCAAATGGATTCTGCGGAAGATCATGATTTATGGGAAAGAATGAGTCATCATACAAAGTTTGCAAACTTACAAGAAGTGTTATATCACTATCGGATGCACCAAGGAAATGGCCATTTAGCTATCCCCAAAAAATTAGTAGAAACCGTCATGACCATCAGAATACGAATAATACAACAGCACTTAAAGCGAAATATTACTAGTCAAGAGCGGGAAATATTTGAAAAAGCATTAGGATCGAAAAAAGGAACGCTAAATCAAGAGGAATTACTGAAATTCAACCATTTCCTCAAAAACATATTGCGTACTAGCCAGAGCGATGGAATATATTCAAAAAAGGTATTGAAACCTATTTTTCTTCGTTGGTGGAAATCTCAAGTTATAAACAAAAGCCTTGTAGGAAATATTAAATTATTATTCGTACTTCCTCCGCTTTATTTTCAATGGCTATTGCTTGAGGAAAGAGGCTGGCTACTTCTAAAAAAAGTGCTGAATAAGTAGCTAATAGTTTTCACCTGCTTAATCATTTAATTTCAACCCATTTAACAAGGACAAAACATGAAAAGAATACTAGTTACAGGATCTTCTGGCTTAATTGGTTCAGAAGTTTGCGCCTATTTTTCGAATAAAAATTGGGAAATTCATGGCGTAGATAATAACCAACGAGCCCATTTTTTTGGAAAAGGTGGGGACACTCGATGGAATCAGCAAAGATTAGAAAAGACATTGCCTAATTTTACACATCATGAACTAGATATTAGGGACAAGCAAGGTGTTTTAGAACTGCTCAAGCAATTACGTCCTCATGCAATCGTTCATACAGCGGCTCAACCCAGTCATGATAAAGCAGCAGAAATACCCTTTGAAGATTTTGAAACTAATGCCAATGGGACACTTCATTTACTAGAAGCTGTACGTCAGTTTTGCCCAGAGTCGCCATTCATACATATGTCAACAAATAAAGTATATGGAGATGCTCCGAATTTAATTCCAATGTTAGAATTAGAGCATAGATGGGACTACAAACCCGGTGAGTATGATCATGGAATACCAGAAACATTTTCTATTGATCAAAGCAAACATTCTTTGTTTGGCGCTTCAAAAGTAGCCGCAGATATCATGGTTCAAGAATACGGGCGATACTTCAACATGCCAACTTGCTGTCTTAGAGGCGGTTGCTTGACAGGCCCCAACCATTCTGGCGTTGAACTTCACGGTTTTTTAAGCTATTTAATTAAATGCAACATAGATCGAAAAAAATACTATATTTTTGGTTATAAAGGCAAACAAGTCAGAGATAATATACATGCTTATGATGTAGCAACTTTTATGGAAGCATTTATAGAGTCTCCCCGCAGTGGCGAAGTTTATAATTTGGGCGGTGGAAAAGAAAATACTTGTTCTATTCTAGAAGCTTTTGATATGGTAGCAAATTGTACAGGTATCCCTATGGAATACGAATACCTTGAAGCCAATAGGGCGGGCGATCACATTTGTTATTATAGTGATTTACGAAAGATGAAGCATCATTATCCTCAATGGCATATCACGAAGCCTCTCAAAACTATTTTTAGAGAAATTAGTGACAGTTGGATGGCTAAAACACAATAACTCGACAGCGTTAAACCTGCTATAAACATGATCGAATCTAAGAAAAAAACCATCCCAAAAATTCTCTTTTTAGGCGCCATTACCTTTGAAGAAACGAGCGGAAGTCACACACTTTTTTATCGACTTTTCAAGAACTATCCACCTGAAAAACTAGTCGTTATTGGTTCTCACAAAAGCAGAAATCCCCGTTTCCCGAAAGCGACTTTACCTAATGTCAAATATCACATAATAAAAGACTCGGAAAGTCCGACTATTACTTTCAGAAGGATTCCTTTTATTCGAAAAATAAAACAACGGTTATACATCGCTCGATTACTCCAGTTTTACTTTCAAAAAATTGAAGGTATTATCAAAGACTTTAAACCCGATGTAATCCTAAGCTTAACCATGGATTATCATTGGTATGTAGCTTATCACATTTCAAAAAAAATGGATATTCCCCTAGACTTAGTTTTACATGACCGCTGGGAGCCCAATGTCGATAAATACATACGAACTTTTCTACAGGGCAAATTCCGGAAGGTATTCTCATATGCTAGAAACCGTTTTTGTATCTCTCCTACGATGGAACATTTCTACTTTGAACAATTAGGGATTCATAGTGATGTAGTTTATCCAATTGGTACACTTCAAAATTATGAAAAACATGAGGAAAAAGTAGTCGAGCCCTTGAAAATCGTCTATTTTGGCAATATTTGGGCACCTCAACCTACACTCATCCAACTTGCACATTTATTGGATAAAAAGGGAATGGAATTAGTGATTTTTAGCAATCAGGATATTGAATTCTTCAAAAAGAATGGCCTTAAATCATCAAACCTAATTGCCTACCCATTTAGGAAACAAGCAGAACTAATGGCGTGGTGCAATGCCCATGCTTCGATTTTTTACCTTCCGATGTACTTTGATGAAAAAGAAAAGGACATGATAAGGTGCTCTTTTCCTAGCAAATTGGTGGATTATACCTCTTTGGGATTGCCTGTCATTATCCATGCCCCTGAACGTTCATCCATTGTTCAATTTACCAAGCAATACCATAATTTACCCTTTGCTGAAGTCATCACAAACGAAGATGAAATTTCTTTGGAAAAAGCTATCAGCGCTTTAATGAATGAGCAACATAGGAAAAAACTAGGTGATAATAGTTTGAAAATTTGGCGTAAAGTGTTTGCCCCAGAAGTCGTTAGAAAAACACTTTTTGATAAAATAATTCAATCAAACTAAACATAGTTTACTCATCTTTACCTCCATTACAGATATCACACAAACCTTATGAAAATTTTATTAGTTAATACCACTGATGCTGGCGGTGGTGCTGCAATAGCTTGCATTCGACTGCATCTTGCTTTACTAAAAGAAGGTATAGATTCTAAATTATTGTTATTGAATAAAACCAGGAATGACCTACCCGAGTCATATTCGGTATATCGAGAAAAAAACAAAATCCAAAAATATCTTTTTAAAGGTAAAAGGAAAGCGTCACACATTCTTTTCAAACGACATTTAATAGGCAAATCGAAAGGTCATTACGGATTTACGAAAACTCAACAAAGTAGTATTTCTGATGCTCTTTTTGATTGGGCAGACATTGTGAATTTGCACTGGGTCGCTAATTTTTTGGATTGGGAATCCTTCTTTAAACTGAAGAAGAATGTGGTTTGGACGCTTCATGACATGAATCCTTTCACTGGTGGATGTTTTCATTCAGAATCCTGCATTCAATATACAACCTCTTGCAATAAATGTCCTCAATTAAGTATATCTAATGAAAACTTTAGCCAAAAACAATTAAAGCTTAAATTAAAGAGTAATTTAAATCAATTACATGTTGTTTCTCCTTCAAAATGGTTAATGGACAAATCTCAACAAAGTACATTATTCAAAAATGTACCTCATTCCTTGATTCCCAATTCTATCCCCTCTGATTCATTTATTTCAATAGATAAACTAGAAGCTAGAAATAAATTAAATTTACCGAAAAGGAAAAAAATAATTATGTTTATTGCTAGAAACATCAACAATATACAAAAGGGACTGACTGTCCTATTAGAGAGTTTCAGCAAATTAAAGGATAAAAACACTCAATTATTGGTCATAGGACAAGGAGAAATAAAAGGAAAAAACATCATCCATCTAGGCCCCATTTCCAATAACCAGATACTCGTCAATGCCTATGCCGCCACGGATCTTGTCGTGACTCCTTCATACATTGAAAACTCTCCCAATATCATAATTGAAGCACTTACCTGTGGAACTCCAGTTGTTGGATTCAAAGTTGGCGGTATTCCTGAATTAATTATAGATGGTGAAAATGGTTTTTTGTGCGAACAAATCAGCCCAAAATCCCTAACTATAACTATCGAAAAAGCACTGCATACTAATTTTAGTCGAAAGCAAATTCACAAGGAGGCTACGAGAAGGTTCAATCAACAAAAACAAGTTCAGGAATATATGAGAATATTCAGGTCTTTCTTCCCCCAAAACAAACGTCTGAAATTAGAACAAAAGC
>JAHDHB010000181.1 GCA_020631545.1 Saprospiraceae bacterium
AGTTCACTCCTTAGTTACTAAAAACATGTTTTTTATGTCAAACCGAGAATTGTTGCAATTCGGTAAGGAGTACTAAGTTTTATATTAATTTATTTTTATAAAAATTTGTCAACTCAAGGGCTTGTTAATACTGGGTTCTGGGCTAATCAAAGACTTTGTGTGAAAAAAACTTCATTTTTCTTTATGGAAAATCGGTCTTTTTTGGTCTTATAAGTAGAAGCATGTGAATTTAGAACGAAATGAACAGATCTTTTGCGAGAATAAAAGGAATTCAATTCCAAAAGAAAAGATTTGTCCACTTTTAGATAAAAGATTGATTGCCTTTTCGCTCACATTCTTTTAATTATCTGGTAACTTTGTGAAAAAGAGAAAACTGATGAATTTAGAAGCTGCTCAGAATGCCTTGAAGAAATATTTCGGATACGATAGTTTTCGTCCGATGCAAGGAGAGATTATACAAGCGATTTATGATAAAAAGGATGCTGTAGTACTGATGCCTACAGGTGGAGGGAAATCGATGTGTTTTCAAATTCCCGCTATTACGATGCCGGGGACTTGTGTCGTTGTATCCCCCTTGATTTCTTTGATGAAAGACCAAGTAGAAAGCCTTATCGGTAATGGTATCCGAGCAGCTTATTTGAATAGCTCGGTGATGGGCATTCAGCAGATGGATATTGAGCGTGCTGCGGTAGCTGGAGAGCTACAATTGCTGTATGTTTCGCCAGAGAAGTTACTTTCCGCTGGGTTTATGGGCTTTTTAAGGAGTATATCTGTCAACCTTTTTGCGATAGATGAAGCGCATTGCATTTCTCAGTGGGGGCATGATTTTAGGCCAGAGTATACGAAATTGAAATTCATCAAAACGAATTTTCCAAATATTCCCATTGTAGCCTTAACCGCTACAGCAGATAAAACGACAAGGAAGGATATCGTGAATCAATTGACTTTGCAAGATCCTCGCATTTTTATTGCTTCTTTTGACCGCCCTAATTTGAGCCTAAAGGTTTTACCTGGACGAAAGAAGTATGAAATTATCAAACAATTTATTGATGAACGGCCTAATGAATCCGGTATTATTTATTGTCTAAGTCGAAAATCTACCGAAACACTAGCAGATAAACTCAAGGCTGCGGGCGTGAATGCCGCAGCTTATCATGCAGGGCTAAGTAATGATAAACGGCAGAAGGTACAAGAAGCTTTTATCAAGGATACCGTACCTATTATTTGTGCAACGATAGCCTTTGGAATGGGAATCGATAAATCCAATGTACGCTGGGTGATTCACTACAATTTGCCTAAGAATATGGAAGGCTATTACCAGCAAATTGGTCGAGCAGGAAGGGATGGACTCCCTAGTGATACTATACTGTTTTACAGCTATGGTGATGTGATTATGTTGATGAAATTCCTAGAAGAAAGTGGGCAAAAAAAGTTACTGGAAGCGAAGTTAAAACGAATGCAAGCTTATGCAGATGCTTCGAGTTGTCGTCGAAAAATTCTCCTGAGTTATTTCAATGAACATTTAGAAAACGACTGTGGTAACTGTGATATTTGCAAAAATCCTCCTGAACACTTCGACGGGACGATCATTGCTCAAAAAGCACTTTCTGCGATTTCAAGATTAAAAGAACGGGTGGGCTTAACGATGTTGATTGATGTCCTTCGTGGCTCCAATCGAGCGGAAATTATTCGGAATGGGTATAATAAAATCAAAACCTATGGTGCTGGAGCAAATATGAGCCAAAATGAATGGGTCGAATCGCTGCTACAACTCTTAAACCTTGGACTCATTGAAGTCGCTTATGACGATCATCATACGCTAAAACTAACTCCGGCTAGTAATAAAGTATTATTTGAAGGCAAAAAAGTCAATCTTGTACGATTCGCCGTCATTCAGAAGAAAAA
This sequence comes from Saprospiraceae bacterium, assembly GCA_020631545.1. Lineage (GTDB taxonomy): Bacteria > Bacteroidota > Bacteroidia > Chitinophagales > Saprospiraceae > JAHDHB01. The sequence goes on from JAHDHB010000181.1 coordinate 1,906, forward strand.
AGCGAAGGAAAAACAACAGAAAGAACGAACCAAGAAGAAAACAAAAGCAGAACTTAACGACGAAGCTTTATTTGAAGTTTTACGTCAACTTCGTCGTAGCATTGCAGAAGCGAAGAACGTTCCACCTTATGTGGTCTTCTCGGATGCGACGCTAGTAGAAATGGCGAATACTAAGCCAACAACGCCTGTACAAATGCGCGGAATATCAGGTGTAGGAGATACAAAGTTGAAGTTATACGCAGGCCAATTTATCAACCGTATTCTTTCCTTTTTGACCGAGCAAGACCAACAAGGCAATCGGGTGAAAGGAGCAACAAAAACGGTGACGCTTGCTTATTATAAACAAGGGAAATCTATCGCAGAAATCGCCGAAATTCGAGGTTTTCAAGACAGTACGATTGTCAGCCACTTAGTCCAACTCGCAGAAGCTGGCGAAGATATTAACCTGAATGGCCTAATAACAAAAGAAGAATGTGCAATTGTGCTAAATGCGGTAGAAGAATTAGGGGAATTCGAAAAACTCAAGGAGATTTTTGATCATTTAGAGGAAAGGATCTCTTATGGTAAAATAAGATTAGCTTTGTATTTTCAGGCTCAAAAAGAAAAAATGGCTACGGGGACTTAGCAGCTCCTTAGTCGAGGAGCCTGAGTAAAGGAACCGTCTGTCATGATGAGTATTTTCCGTATCTTGTCGTTGAACACAGCTTCACGGGCAACTCTCAATTCCTAATTCTTCACTCGTAATTCTTTAGCCAATGGCCAAGCGGCAAAAGCATAAAAATACAGCACCCAAAGTGGTGGAAGGTGTTCAGCAACCGAACAGCATCAATGAAGCAGCTATTCGTCGTTTCAAGCAAAAGCGGCGCTTGCCTTCTGTGGAAGAACTCGTAGAAAAAATTCTGGCAGGACATCGCGTGACGCTTAGCCGAGCATTAACCCTGATCGAAAGTACTCGAAACGATCATCGCGAACTAGCGGAACAGGTGATTGAAAAGTGCTTGCCTGCTGCTGGAAATTCTATTCGCATCGGCATTACAGGGTCTCCTGGAGTTGGGAAAAGTACCTTTATTGAAGCTTTTGGATTAATGCTGACTCGCCTTGGACATAAGGTAGCCGTTTTAGCGGTTGACCCTAGTAGTCAAGTGACTAGAGGAAGCATTTTAGGCGATAAAACGCGAATGGCTAATTTGGCTGTTGATGAAAATGCCTTCATTCGGCCTTCTCCTGCTGGAGATTCCCTAGGAGGAGTGGCTAGGAAAACGAGAGAAGGAATTTTGCTCTGTGAGGCAGCAGGATTTGATGTCGTAATTGTGGAAACCGTAGGCGTGGGGCAGTCCGAAACTGCGGTACATTCTATGGTTGATTTTTTCCTCCTTTTGCTTTTGCCTGGTGCAGGAGATGAATTACAAGGCATAAAAAGAGGGATCGTAGAGATGGCTGATTTGATAGCGATCAACAAGGCCGATGGCGATAATGTGCTACGCGCCAAGCAATCCAAACGCGCTTATCGAAATGCATTGCATTTATTTCCCCCTAAGGGAAATGGTTGGAATCCCCTAGTCGCTAGTTGTTCTGCTATAGAAGGAACAGGGATGGAAGATATTTGGCAAAGTACCCAAAACTATCGGAAACAATTAAAAGAATCAGGGTTTTGGGAAAATAGACGGCGAGAACAAGCCATTTACTGGCTACACCAAAGCATTCGAAATACCCTAGGAGAACGATTTTACGGACATCCAAGCGTACAACAAAAACTTCCTGATATGGAAAAGGCTGTCAAACAAGGCGAACTCTCATCTTTTAAGGCCGCCAAAGAATTATTAGATTTGTTTTTCTAAATTTTAAGAGCGCATTAACGATAATTTTTTGATGCGCGGCCGACCTGCGATTTTTGCAAAAAATGGGAGGTCTTTCTGAGGGCATCCCCATACTAAAACATCTCAGATCCTTGGAACCTCACAGAGGTTTACCCTTATCTCCTATTTTTGTAGCGTAGCGACTTAAATTCTTATCCGCTTGCTTTTCAATTTCGAAGAGTTTATATATCCTTTGCCAATTAGTCTTTTCAAAACTTTTAAGTACCAACAAACGCTTCGGTTATAGCTTTCATTCGCTTTTTATTGACGCCCATATCGGAGTAACCTTTTCGGGAAGCAGAGCGGAAATGAATCAGTTTCCCAGCATCATCAAAATAGAATTCCACATCATCCACATACTTCATGAGCTTGCTTTTGAATTCAGAATGAAGATAGGGACCCTCGTTTTGCGTAATGGTTGTTCTAGGCATATTTCCAATGATTTTCAATAGTTTAGCCTTAGCTTCTTCTAAGGGAAGCTTGTATGGGATAGGCTCCATTTTGTGCTTTTTGCTAGTTGTTTGCGTAGAAACACAATTTGGAGAAGAAGGACATTCAATAAAATTACCGTTTTTAGCTCCAATATCAAGCGGTTTTGTACCAGAACAAGCAGAGAATAAAATCAATAAGGCAAAAAGAAGCGCTAGTGGGTAGTTCATGTGATGTTTGTTCATAGTAAGTTTAGACGGATAAAACATTTTAAGAAGCTAAAGAGCTAACAGGGAAATAGAAAAAAAGTTCAATCGGCTATTCCTATTTCAGCTATTCGGATACCGCTGATTTCTTCGCTATAAGCGATGGTAATGGCTTGGCCAAACCCCTCTCTCCTCATCGCATACTCTATAGCGGCCAATTGGCCATTTTTATCATAGAAAGCCGTCATGCTGTCTTCCCATACTTCTTCTTCCCGATTAGGATTTGCAACCTTTTCTTTTTTGTAGGGTTCTCCAGTAGAATTGGGGAATAGTAGCCCCTCAGGAATGTTAAAATGCTGCTTTGCAATAAGAAAAGCTTCCGACCATTCTAGACCAGGCAGCGTAAAAGCTGTTTCCAATTTTATATATCCTCCCCAGTCCAAGCGATGCTCTTCGAAGAGGACTTCATAGCCCAAATCACGAACTTTTTCTACAAAATTATCGGTTTCAATGCCTTTAGCAGCAGGAAAACGAGAGATATAACCGTCAAAAACAAAACCTTTTTCGCCTTTATAGTAAATTTCTGCCATCCCTCCAGCTATTTGATCCACTTCCAAACTAATATCGAAGGAAGGAGCGATGAGTTCTATAGGTTCACCATAGGGAATGTGTCCGATTTTCTCTGATCTAGGATTCGATGTCTTTCTGAAATTCAAGCCACTAGGTGCGATGATGTAGTAAATGCCGTCAGGGTTTTCATCGCATTTATGTACGAAATTCCCATTGGCTACATCAGGTAAAATGAAGCTACACACAAGAATTAGCGCAATATGGCTAATAGGATATTGGAGGAGATTTTTCATAATTCTTGCAAATAAGCAAATTTCAACGGTAATTTCAAATTCTTAGTTAAATTAATGATGTATTTTTTGTCAAAAAAATATTTTAACCCGAAGTACGTTAAGGAGTTGAATAAGCGATTTTGTCCATACTTATTCGTTACTTAACACATATCGACCAGCATCATCAATAGAAAATGGAGGTAACTGTTTTTTCGTTTCAAAGAAATCATAAAAGGCTTGTAAGTTAGCCCAAAAAGATTGATGTTGAGGATGTTTACTGCTAATAGCTTTTACCTTATTGGCCGTCATTCGAGTAGGAAAAATATGAACACTGATTTTTGCTTGTTCTATTTCTTTAGCGACACTGGCTAGGGTATAAAGTTCTTCGATTAGCGGATTGGTAATCGGAATACAGCCTATGGTGGCACAACCTCCATGAATAAAAATATCGCTTCCTGGATACTCCTTGTCTCCTAGGGTTTTATCGGAAGAATTGGGGTAGTTTATACCAAGAGAAAGGTGAAAACTACTCTGCGGATTGAAGCGGTCAATATGATAAAGCCCCTCAGGAATTTGTAGGTCACCTTCCATTCGCTTAGGGCCTAGTTCGCCAGAAAACTTGCAAAAGTCATACGTGATGATTTTTTGATAAATCTTTGATTTCTTAGGTTTTACCCAAACTTCAAGCTCTCGTTCCAATTTGAAGGCACGTAAGAAAAGTTCAAAATCCTTATTTAAATCAATGCGATGATCTTTTAGGATACGGGTATGAAGCGCCATAAACGTTTGTTCCTGTTGGTAGGAATGATTGTTTTTATTGGATAAGAAGGTACAACCTACTAGGCTTAATAAAGTAAGAAAGATTAGGCATTTTGTCATGATGGGTGCTTGTTGATCCTTAAAAAGTATTGGCAAAAATAATAATAAGCATTTTGGGGAAGAGAAAAAATAAAATGGATGCTTTACTTTTCCCCTCCTACAAGTTTTTGCTAAGCCTTGAACTCTTAACCTGAGTTCGATTAATCTTTAGGCATAATTTGTAGAAGAATCGGCTGTTCTTCTTTTACCAGCCTACTGCTATTACTCCTTGCTTTATAGGGCTTTGCAGCCGCGATAGCAGTGGTAGGCGGTGCGCTGTAGCTGCTATGAAGCAGGGAGTACAGGTAGCTGACGTTTAGGAAGATGCCTGTACGACCATGCTGAATGCTGCTACAGCGTGGCGACTACAAACGGATAGCGGGATAAGCTGCCCCCCCCCAAAAAAAAACAACAACTAAATGCTTTATTTACAAAGAATTAATAATCGAACTCAGGTTCTTAGCAAATTTTGACAAAACCTTGAGTGCCGTCTGGACAGTGCCGCTTAGCCTAGCGGGATGGCCTGGCCTGGCGTCTTTCTGAGGCAGCATTTATTTCAAGAATTCCAATTTCATAATCTTTAAGTGCTTTAAGAGATACTATTGTTTGTTTGGAAGTAATAAGTCGTCAGGTCAGAGCTATCCCCACAAGGCCATCCCCGCACTGACCAGACAACTCTACTCCTTGCTTCGCCAAGTTAGGAGTAGGTGAATATCTATGATAAAAAAAATACTTGTCAAGTTTTCGGTTGCTGATGGAATTTCATCTATAGATATTTGCATCAAATCATATCATATGAAATTCAAAAACTTACACGAGCAAAGTGCTCCATTACTAATTTGTAATGTTTGGGATGTAGCTAGTACAAAAGTTGCGGAGCGTCTCAATTTTAAAGCTGTTGGGACTTCTAGTGCAGCAATAGCGACCATGTTAGGATACAACGACGGCGAAGAGATGAGCTTTTCCGAATTAGAGTACCTTGTAAAATGTATTACGCAAAATACGGATATCCCTTTGACAGTTGATTTGGAGTCAGGTTATAGTCGAGAGCCCTCTTCCATTGCAAATAATATAAAACGTCTTGCAGATTTAGGCGTTGTTGGTATCAATATCGAAGATACTATAGTGGAGTCTAACAGAACCTTTTTAGATGCCGAACAATTTGCTAAAACGATCACACATGTTAAAACCCAGTTAAGAAAAGAAAATATTGATATTTTCCTAAATGTAAGAACGGATTCATTTTTGTTGGGTCATTCTAATCCTGTAGAAGAATCACTTAGGCGCATTCGTCTTTATGAAAATGCAGGAGCAGATGGTATCTTTGTTCCTTGCATAGTAAAGGAAGCTGACATTAAAAGCATTGTAGAGAGTACCTCTTTACCTATTAATGTTATGTGTATGCCCACTTTACCCGACTTTGAAAAGTTAAAAGCCTTAGGTGTTAAACGGATAAGTATGGGGAATTTTTTGTTTGACAATATGTACAAAAAGTTTGAGCAACGGTTAGGTGAAATTGCTACCCATCAATCTTTTAAATCGATTTTCTAACATGTTAATCACCAATAAAGAAAAAATTGAAGACTACTACCAAGCATTAGTGGATCGAAAAGAAAGCTATGTAGGGATATTTTATGTCGGTGTAAAAACAACTTCGGTTTTTTGTATCGCTACCTGTAGAGCAAGGAAACCTAAGCTTACAAATGTCGTATTTTACACCACGTTAAAAGAGGCGCTAGACAATGGATACCGCCCCTGTAAAATCTGTAAACCAACGGCAAATGCCCATGAAGTTCCTGAGCAGGTAGAACGTGCCATTCAGTTAGTTAAGGAAAATCCTAAAGAAAAAATCTCTGATTATCGGCTAAAAACACATCAAATTAGCCCAGAAATCGTCCGAAGATGGTTCAAGCGGCACTATGGGATGACCTTCCATGCCTATCAAAGAATGTATCGTATTAACAATGCTTTTCAAGAATTGAAACATGGTAAAAAAACCACTGATACTGCCTTTGAGCATGGTTATGAATCTCTAAGTGGTTTTGGGTATACCTACAAAAAACTCCTAGGCAAATCGCCGAATAACAGTACAAAGGAAAACATTGTTTTGATTAGTAGAATGACCACGCCACTAGGGCCAATGTTCATCTGTGCTACCGAAGAAGGCGTTTGTTTGCTTGAATTTGTAGATAGGAGGATGCTTGAAACAGAATTTAAGGATGTACAAAAATTGCTAAAGGCTAAAATCTTAATTGGTGAGAATAGTCATATAAAGCAAGCCAAAAAAGAAATCACGGAATATTTCAACGGAAAACGAAAGTCATTTGATGTAAAACTGCAAATGCTTGGAACCGCTTTCCAACATTCCGTTTGGAACAATTTACTAGAAATACCCTTTGGTCAAAAAACGACCTATTCTGAGCTAGCCGAAAAAATAAATAATCCTAAAGCGGTCAGAGCAGTAGGCACGGCCAATGGGTTTAATCGAATTGCGATTATTGTCCCATGTCATAGAGTCGTTGGAAAAGACGGCAAGCTTACGGGCTATGGAGGCGGACTAGAACGAAAAGCTTGGTTATTAAAACATGAGGAAGAAGGATAGGGGTAGGTACGAGGCGTCTACGATTTTGTAGAATTATTAAATAAAACTCACTACCTTTGCCGCATGTTACGATTAATTAGTATAATCTTCATGAAGCTCATCGGTTGGACAGTCGATGACTCTATAGCCAAAGTGCCTGGAAAAGCAGTGGTTATCGCTTCTCCACATACGAGTAATTGGGATTTTCCTATAGCCCGTGCCGCTTTTTCCATTTTACGCATCCCTGTAAAATATACGCTCAAAAGCGAGTTTATGCGTTTTCCGCTCAATCTCTTATTTGGGCCATTAGGTGCTATCGGCATCGACCGAAGCCCGAAAAAGCCTGGAGAAAAGCGTAGGAGTATGACCGCTGCTATGGTCGATGAATTCAATAAGCGTGATAAACTTTCCATCATGGTTACGCCCGAAGGGACTCGCTCTCTTCGAACCAAATGGAAAACGGGGTTCTATTACATCGCTGTAGAAGCTAAAGTGCCTATTGCCTTGGGGTACTTGGATTTTTCTAAAAAAATAGCTGGGGTAGGGAAAGTTTTTTATCCTACGGGAGATATCGAAAAAGATATGAAAGAAATCACGGCTTTCTACAAACCGATTATTGGAAAATTCCCTGAAAAATTTAGCATTGATTTACGATATGACGAAGTTGAAAATGGAGAATTGAAAATGGAGCATGGAGAATAATCATTTAGTGCTGATATTCTTATTGTTACGTTGTTTCATTCCTCTTTCAATTCCCCGATTTATTTCGATTATTCCAAGTCAACGCTCTGTCCGCTGCATTGCATTGCCCATCCATATTTACATCACTGATCAGGTAGCTGGATTGGTTGCGCATATTCCATGTTTGAGCGCGGTCACTTGCATTGACGATGTTATCCGCAGTGGCATCGCCCGCCCATAAGAGAAGCACCCCATTAATGTTTTTCCTTGGATTCAGCCCTACAACAGCCGTAGCAGAAGAGGTGAAATCTAAGGTTGTAAGACTAGCATTACCTAAACTTATAGCATTCAACGAAGTAATACTGAGGTGATTCCGGCCACGGATAGCAATGAAATAATTTCCTGCCGCTACGCTAGAAAAAGCAAGGGAAGAGACACCGTCTAAGTCAACAACATCCCCATCTTTTTGCAAAAGGGCAGAGCGTGTAGCCACTACTGTACCCGGATCATTTTCCGCATAAAGACTGACAAAAAGCCAATCTATTATGGCATTATTACCTGTTGTATTCAGTAATGCAGGAGCAATATTTTCTGTAACTGCATTATTAACAGCAACAAAACCTAGCGATGAAAAAGGTTCACTAGTAGGAATAACTCCTTGACTACGAAGCACATCATCCATCAATAAAGTGCTCGGATTATACGCCCCTTCCAACATGACCTTAGCACTAAGCTCTACCCCAAGCGGCAACAGATCAAATCGGACTTCCGATAAACCTGCACAAGTACCATCTCCCCAAGTATCAATAGCAGAAATGAGTACATAACGTGTACTAATGCCTCCAAAATCAGGACCATCTTCGCCTAGGTAATCGACCAATCCATCTGCCTCAGAAAGTAAGAAAGTCGTTAAGGTCATCCAAGTTATTCCATCCAGTGAATAGTCAATCGCCACGTTTTTAAAGCCTTGAGCCGTTGCCCCTGCCACATTGTAATTCCAAAATTTAGTAGAAGCAATACTGTAAGTATAACCTAAGTCATATTGTACCCAATGTGAACTTGATCTAGCCGGGTTAGGGTTTGGGGTTAAGGTACATGACAGCCAACTGTCTTCAGTTGTCGTAGAATGGGTGTTATTGCATTCTTGTGCTTCTATTTCGAAATTCAATAAAAACAGCACCAGCATTAATGAAATGGTGTAATATTGCTTCATAAAGTAAATTTTATTTGATGAATAGGATCGAACTTGAGGCAATGAAGTAGCAGAGTACTACCTCATTGATTCAATAAATTGGTCAAAATCTTTGTGTTTCTTTGTACTACATGCTTCCATTTTGCTGTTTTTAAAACACGAAATTACAAGTAGACAATTTGAAATTCAGGCTATTATAGAGGTTTTTTAGCAGGCATTTACCGCCATGAGAGTCTATGTGAAAAGGTCGTAAGACCTCCTATTAAACCTAAGCTGGCAAAGCCAGAACCAAATTACGAATGACGAATTAGGAATTACGAGT
>JAHDHB010000182.1 GCA_020631545.1 Saprospiraceae bacterium
CTTGAATTTGTAGGAGTAACCTGCGTGAGCATCTAGTAAGGTATAAGCTGGAATTTTCCATGATTCACGCCCAGCATTTTCAGAGTCAGCAGACAAGGTGTTTACATCAAAATTGGAATAGTAATTTCCGAAATTGGTTACTTTGAACTTGAAATACAATCCTTCGATGGGTTCGTAGCGTATTAGACCTCCGATTTGAAGTTGAGCAGCATCACCTACATGTACTCCATCAGCATCAAAAAGTTGTTCGGCTGTTTGATTCCCTGCTTGATCGAATGTTCTAGCTATAGCGATAGAACGCCAGCGCCAATCACCGTAAGACAAAAGACCTTCTATGGTTAATTTTTTGATAGGATTGATGGCTATGTCAAGTTCTGCACCTAGGTGAAGTGCTTTTATACCATCTATAGTACGGGTTTCAATTTCATCTGTTGCAGGGTTGAGAACAGATGAAACCTCAGGTTTATTCACCCAATTCGTGGCATAAGTATTCAGTTTTGTACTGAAAAATCTATTTCTAAACGAATAGCCTGCTTCTGCTGCACGAATGATTTCTTTTTGGTAATCATCGAAAATAAGCAATCGATTGACTACATTATCAATAGGAGGTGCCTTAACGATGTAGCCTACATTTACAAATACATCTTGCTTCTTGCTAAACTTATATTTTGCGCCTGCTTTAAATGTATAGCCAAAGATGGTTTCCCAAGGAGATTGTCGGTATTTTACGTCTTTGGAATTCCAGTTGTAGTCTATGCCGTTGTAGGTAAGGCTATCATAGTATCCAAAATAGTGCGTAGTATCTTGTAAAACAAGTTCTTTGGGTTGAAAATAATCACGATTGCTATAGCGTTTTAGTGCTGTGGAAACATTGATAAAGCCTGTCCATTTATTTTTCTCAAATTCTGCTTGTCCAAATAGTCCTACCCAACGTACTAAACCTTCATCATCAAAGAGATAACGATCTCCCTTACGTAGTTTTCCTGATGGTTTATTGGGGCTGTTGTCGCTAATTCTTGATCCTGGCTCAAAATAGTCACCACCAACTAAGTCATATACTTCTCTGTAGTGTCGACCATTATAAGTGCGGAAATCTAAGCCTCCTGAGATACTCCAAACCTTGGTTAGGTCGTAGGAAAAAGTGGATAAGAGGCCATACCAGCGGTGGTTATTAATATTAGCTCGAAGAATATTCGTTGATTCAAATTCTCCGTCGTCACCAAATAAGCGATTTGCTCTATATGCACGTTGGAGATTTAATTGGCCAAAATCGTCGTTGTTCTTTTTTTCGGGGTCGTTATTGATAGCAAAAGAGCCATCTGGGCCAGTTCCTCCACCATTACCAATGGAAGCATAAAGGATATTGGATAAGAAAAATTTATTAACTTCCCAAGTATGTCTTAGACTGAATTGTGGCTTGTGATAGAAGTTTTTTCGGGTATTAAGGAATATTTCTTCCCCTGAATCTGTGGTGTACTTACCCCAGTGTTGGTTATAACGTCTATTCTGCTCGTAATCATCAATGGTAAAGGAAGACGTATCACCATCTTCTGTATCGTAGAATAAGTCAAGCTGACTTTTAATAATGGAATCATTCATCCCTAGTTTTTCTCTAGCATATTGCGCATCGTAAACGCTTGCCGGAGCAGTAAAACTTCGTTGGCCGTGATTCTGAGGAGCGCCCATCACACTAGCGGTAATGATATGATCGCCAAGCTCTTTATCTATTTTTGCATAGTAGAAACCGCCTTGTGTGTAGTTTTGATCGACCCAACCATTTCCTTGTTTGTAGGAACCCGCAAAAGTGGCGCCCCAACCTCCTTTCATCCGACCAGTATTAATACCTAGGGAAGTCATCAGAAAACCATTATTCCCAACCTGTTGTGTCAGCTTAAAGCTTCTTTTTGTACTCAATCCCTTGGTGATAATATTCATGGTTCCTCCTACAGAGGGGATGGATATTTTTGCGGCTCCTAAGCCTCTTTGTACTTGAACGGTTTTTGTTGCGGCATCAAGCCCAAACCAATTGGACCAATAGACCCAACCATTTTCCATGTCGTTTACAGGAATACCATCTATCATGACGGCTACATTTCTTTGGTTAAATCCTCGAATAGAGATTCTTGCATCTCCATCACCACCACCTTGTTGGGTGTACTGTGCTCCAGGTACGGAATTGACCACGCTTGCAATATCTTCTCCTGCTATTTCTTCTAGGATTTTTATGGTTGGAATTGTTGTAACGGCCATCGGAGTTTTATCCTCATTGATGATATTTCCTACGACTTCGATTTCTTTTAGTGTAGCATTACTTCCCATTTCTACATTCAGCGTCATGGTTCCTCCTTCTGCTACAATATCTTTAACAACATCTTCATAACCAATGTAGTTGAAGGTGATTTGTACTGAACCATTTTTGACTTCAATAGTGTAGTTACCATCAAAATCAGATTGTTCACCTGAATTGCCGACGATTACATTGGCAAAAAGGAGGGGTTCCTTAGTTTTACCATCTGTTATCAGTCCTTTTATGATGGTCGTTTGTGCGAAAGCGGTTTGGGCGAAGGCTAGTAATAAAATTAGCGGTATTACATTTCGGATTTTCATCGTAGTAGAATCTATGAGATTATTTCTGAAAATGAGGAGTTTTTCTGTAGCCCCCGACTTAAGGGGGGCTACAGAAAATTGGTTGACAATTATATACGTCTAATTGAGTATCAGTTTACGAGTGCTGAATTGTCCGTTTCTAAACTTCACTTTAAGAAAGTATACCCCAGACGAAAGTTGTTGGGGTAAGCTATAATTGACGAGTTTGTTTGCCGTTACTAAAGTGGTTTGATGTTCCATTTGACCAAGAAGATTATAAAGTTCTAGGTCTTGAATGGCTTCTCCTGCTTCTATCATTAGAAGATTTCCTCTTGTTGTGGGATTTGGACTGACGATCAAGCTGATATTGTCGGTATAATCTTTAACAGAAGATGGAGGAGGAGGAGGTAGTTCACAAGTAACTGGCGTTTGATTGCAATCACAATCATGACAGCCAAGATTTCCGAAGAAATTAATTTGTACGCTATCCCATTCTACTGAAGGGTTGAATTCGGCGGGTACATTAAGCAAAATTCCATAGTCATTGTCGTGGGTGGCTACTACACCTTGAGTGACGCTTCTTTTGCGAATTAGGGTGTGGTCTTTTGTCCAAGCTTGGTAGAAGGTATCGGTAGTATAAGGAGGAGCTATATCAGTCCAACCTTCACCAGGATCACCTACGGCAGTGGCAAATAAATCAACAACCGTCCAAGTTCCATCCACGTTTTTTTCTAAGCTGATGGCATCATCACCATTAAAGTAAAAAGCAGAGGAATTGTTGTAAACCTTGCTGTAAAAGCCATCCGCTTTAGCCATTAATACAGAGTCAACAATTTCAGGATCACCTGATTGTGTCGTGCCTGGTTCTTTGACGGCTACGTAGGTGCTGTATGGGGCTATCATACCATTTAAGACAGCTTCTTCTCTACTGTTAAAGGTGGGACCTCCATTTCTCCAGCGGACAACTCTATAATTGGATAAATCAATAGTGGCATCGGTGGGGTTGTAGATTTCAAGTGCTTTGTTGTATTGATTGCCTTCTATATACTCAGAAATAAACAATTCACTACATTGGGCAGACATTTGGGTGGAAAGTACTAGCGTAAAAAAATAAAGTAGAGCTTTTTTCATAATAAATTGAAATTAAGTTGATTTACTTACTAATGCTATTACAAAAATACTACAATCAAAAGAATACTTACGTTTATTTAGTGTAAACTTTCTCCTACTTGTTGTAGGGATGACTTTTCCGAATTTATTTATCAACAAACTACTAACACAAAATGAGTGATTTTCAACGATAAAGGATTTTTTGACGAATGTTGTTTTATTGTAAATTTTGTAAAACTAAAAAAGCCCGAACAAAATTACTTGCCCGAGCCTTTATACTCAAAATTAAATACCATTATGAAAAAGAGTCTCTTATCCTTTATACTGTTAGTGGTGGAAAAAGTTTCATGTAAACTGAAAAATTAAAATTTCTTATGCTATGAAATGCTTGAGGAGGCTAATCTTGTTTAAACTACGTGCTGTCTTTATCAATTTGTTAACTGAATTTAATACTTTTCGATGGTTGAACACTTGAACGTTAAAGCCTTATTAAATTGAGTTAAGGCTTCCTTATACTCCTTTGCGTGGCATATTCTTTGAAATTAGAGTTAGCATCATTGCAATTAACCATAAGTTAAGAATTACGAGTTAGATTCGCCATCAAAAACTTTGTTGTGTCTTTGTTGCGAATTATAAGGAAATTATTCTGCCACAAAGACACAGAGACACAAAGGAATAGCGTGTTTTTAAATTGACATCTACATTGGTCATTTAGTTTTGAACGAAAAATCTTCGATTTAGCTTGTTATTCGCATTAATATTTTCATACTTCTCGGTTAACGCCCCGTTTAGCGTTATTTTCAAATTAAAATTAGAACTTATTGAAGCACATTACACTTAAATAATTATCAGAATGAAAAAATTGGAGTAGTAAATGGTTTACTATTGTTTAGTTTTTCGTTTTTGTCACCCGTCTAAAATCTAATACTATGAAGAAGCGAATGTGTGCTGCCGCCTTGGGATTATTTCTTGCTGTACAAGCGCCTGCTCAAGCGTATAAAACGGCTATAGGTGTAAGAGGAGAAAAGAATTATGGAGTATCTTTTCAGCAAAAAATTGCTAAAAATACTTCGTTGGAATTTATTGGTCGTTATAACTTTCGAGATAAAGGATCAGTTTCTATTCTTGCCAAGCAGTATAAAAAACTCATTTTCAAAAACTTTACTTACTTCTATGGTGCAGGAGTTTCTAAAGGTTGGTTAGCGGATGCCGTTGATCCTACTACGGAAGCGCCGGTTAAAGATCCCTTTGCGGTAGCGGCTACAGCGGGTGTAGAGATGACGTTCAATCGTTTTAATGTTTCTTTTGACTACCAACCGAGTGTAAATATCGCTGGCGGAGAAAATTTCCTAGAGCATGGCACAGCGGTAACGGTTCGCTATGTCTTATTCAAAGAAGAAAAGAAGGGCTTGTTTAGTGGAAAAAATAAGAAGGGGAAGAAGAGTACGGGGAAGAAACCGATTTTCGGGAAAAAATCGTAAGGATTGAAAGGAAGGTTGAAGAATTGAAAATGGAGAATTGGACGCAATACGGTGTCCAATTCTCCATTTTTATATTGTTGGTATTTGCAGGCAAGTTTTCTCCTGATTGAAATCAGGCGTAATCAAAATACTTGACCTTATTCCTTAATAATCTTATCGGTGTAAGCGACATTTCCATTAGTTGCTACTTTAACAACATAAACACCTGTAGCAAAATGGTTGATGTCCATAACTACGGTACCTGTCAATTCATCGCTAGGGATGTGCTTGTTGCTCATTAGCTTTCCTTGAACATTGTAGATGGTAATATCAACGTCATTTCCTTGATCGGTCATAATATCGATGTTGATAAGACCACCTTTTACAGGATTTGGATAAATGGTCACTACGCTTAATTCAGCATTAATAATTCTAGCAGATTCAATGCCTGTAGGCGTCATAGTTCCATCAAAATCTACTTGACGTAATTGATAGTAGTAAGTAATGTTTGGTCTTACATTGCCATCAACATAGGTGTAGGTTTGCTTTTCGTTTGTAGTTCCAGCACCTTCTACCCAGCCAATTTTTGTAAAATCAGATTCGAATTCACTTTTACGAGTTATTTCAAAACCGTCGTTATTCGTTTCAGTCGCCGTAATCCATTCCAAGCTGATAGAACGTTCGTTTGGTGTAGCGGAGAAAGAAAGCAATTCGATAGGAAGTGGGTCGGGTTCAAGAATTTTGATACAGATGTCAGATTCTACTGTGGCGCCATTAGCGGTAACAGAGCCTACGTTTAAGAAGGCTGCTTCATCTATGAAATTTACTCGATCAATGTACCAACCATCTCCACCTTCAAAAGCGTCAGAAGCAAAGTAAAAGCGGATAAGGACGGTTTGACCAATATAGTTGCAAAGACTGATACGTGAGGTGATGCAAGTACCACTTGTACCTGTAAATCCTTTACGACCACTTAATCCACTATCAGGGTTGGTTTGAATGGTGGAATTATAGCCATTTGCTGTAAAGGAATCGCCTAGATCTTCCCAAGTAAAACCATTATCGGTTGAGATTTCTACGACTCCGCCATCCCATGTTGCTTCTGTATCATAAAAATGATCAAACTCAAGTGTAGCAAGACCATTGAGAACTTTAGGGGCAGCCAAGGTTAGAAATTGGTTCGATTGAGTGGTAATATCTTGAGCATACCAAGTAGTTGAACCGCATGAATTGTTCGTGTTGGTCACCCAATTGCTTCCTGTGCTTCCTGCTGTTAGCCAGTTTCCTGTTCCACTTTCAATGTCATCGTCAAGTAAGGTTACAGGTGCATAATAAGTACCTGCATTTACTGAAGCTTCAAAAGTATAAATCAAGGTTCCTCCAGTAGATAAACTGGGTTGAATAGGGTAGGTAACTGTATTTCCAACTAAACTACCGCCATTGCTAGCCGTTCCATTGATATAAGAAATCTGAGAAGGAAGTGGATCTACAATAGCAACGTTGGTTGCATCAGTGCATAAGTTTTCAGCAGTGAGTGTAAAGGTAACATTACCTCCCTCAGGCACTTCCATCAAGTTAGCGGTTTTGGTTAAGGAGACCCCTGCTAAGCCTGGAGGAAGGTCAAAAGCTTCAGAACCATCAGTAGAACTACCCGAAGAGCCTTGGTCGGCGCTAAATCCTAAGCCACGACGAGCAAAAGAATTCCAAATGATACATTGATTCGCACCACCATAGATAGCTTGGTCAGCAGCCAAAATGCCATCACGACCATCAACAAAACCAGGGCTACAGCCTTGCAGTTTTGCGCCTTCAATAACGAGATGCATGGCGATATTATTTCCTCCTGTACCATAGTATAAGTCATTATCATAACCATATTGATCGACTAAATCCCAGTACATGTCCCAAATCATGGCACACCAAACAGAACCGACACCGTGAGGAACAGCTTCTCCTCCAATACTCGCATAAGTATGAGGATTGATAGCCATGTCTCTAGAATATGGATAAGTACGGATACCACCGCCAGTAGTCGATTCTCCAGTAGCGTAAGTGCCTATACCTCTTGCTGTTTCAGCAGTTTGATTAGGAAGGACGGTCATTGCTAAGCCAAAGAAATCGCTCCATCCTTCGCCCATTTGCTCACTGTTGTTCAAGCAGTTGATGCTAGGCCCACCTGTAAGCCTTGTAGAGATACCGTGGCCATATTCGTGAGCGATGATACCATTATCAAAGCTACCATCTAGCTGATTCGGTAAGGTAGAAGCAGATAAGGTCACATTAATACCTGTTTCTACACGTATAGTAGCGCAATCCCCTTGGCTAATCATGATTGCAGGGATGGTAACGTTTGCACCATCAACACCAGGGGCCATTTGAATAGGATTTCCAGCTACATTATTGCACATAACTACAGCAATGGCGCCAGCATTTTGAGCATTCATGCATTTTGTTCCAAACTCACAATTACCACGATCAATGAGGACTACCTTTCCAGCAAGATTATTGATCGCAGGGTTGCAGCCTTCACTAGCGTTGGCTGTTCCATCATTGATGATGACTAAATCTCCAGTGAGATTATAGGAAGAAGGGCCAAAATTCGCCGCAGCGCTGCCATAAGATTTGGCAATATTGCTTGGTGTATTGACTAGGAAATCAGCAAAAGCACCTCCTGCAGTCCAAAGAAACATTTGCATTCTACCATTAGTGCCATCTGTGCCAGGGTTGAAATTGGCATTATTAGTACCAGAACCATCTTGGCAGTCCGCAAAGACATAATCGCCGCCAAAACCTCCACGCCCATAATTATTCTCTTGGTAATTGCCACTCGCTTCGTCAAAACCATACTGATACCAAATGTCATGGGTAATATTATTCCAGTAAAATAAATTGGTAATAGACGCATTTTGATACTGATTGGGTTCCCAACTTCTATCAAAAGGATAGTCAAAATCTAAGGAAGGGCCAGCGTCAGGGCGAGCACCTGTACCATCATTTCCATTGGTATCTTCTTGCGCTAGGACATTATTTCCTCGGGTATAGGTAAATTCTGCACCAGGAGCACCATTCGTATCATGCCACCCAAAAGGAGAGGCAATTGGGTCGGCTGGATTCGTCATAATTGCACGGTTACCGTGATTGGGACTTTCTATTCCTAGGGGGAAAACATTGTAAGAATCAGGGTTGTTTCCAATTTTGAAACTATTGTTTTGAGTTGTGTTATGATGTGCAAATGCTTGTTCTTCGCCTGCGCAATGAGTGTGTGGAGCTCCAAAATCACAGTGAATGACACCATCCGATTCACCTAAAATCTCTCCTGTTACGGCATCGACTTGAGTTTGCCAGAGGTGCATAGCATCTTTGGTATAGATGCTTACTAACCAAGCCATACGAATATTCTTCTTAGAAATAACGTGGTAAATAAGTTTTGCCTTGATAGGTTCAAGAGCAATATCTCCGTCATTGAAAATTAGTTCATGGCCTTCTTCTTCATGAGAAAGTTTTAAATTTTTAGGTGTTAAATCATGAGCCGCGGCACTGAACTTAATGGCATCAATAGCGGTAATTGAATTTCGATTGATTTTTATTCTTGAAGCTAAATTAGGAATAAACTCATTCCTCATATGGATGACTTCACCTTCTTTGTTCAAGTGAATATTAATGTTGGCATCAGGTAATTCAATATTATTGTAGCGTTGTCGAAGAAAAATGTGTGTTAAACCACTTTTTTTGCTTTCATATTGATCGGTGACTAGCCAATTATTAAAATCAGCATCGGTTAGACCATATTCGGCTTTGGATTTTTTGATCTCTTCTTTTGCGACATTAAGTAAATCTTGTGCATTACCTTCTGTAAAACAGAGAAGGCAAAACCAAATTAATGGTAATAGTTTTTTCATTTCGGTATGTATTATTAGGTGCTAGTAGAAATTGAACCCACTAAATTAACGAAAAATCTGATGTTCTTAAAATATTTTAATGGGTTTAATGTATTTTGCTTTTATTTCTATTTGTTAAAATTAAGATTAGTCTTTGATGCCGTAAATAACCTTAAACTTATCTTTGGCATATTGCATGAAATAATCAATATTTAGTGTCTCTCCTGTCACTTTCTTACAAAGTTCTTCGCCGGTGTAATAGCGTCCGTGTTGATGAATATTGCTTCTTAACCACTTTAGCAAAGGTTGATTATTTCCACTAGCAATTAGCTCCTTAAGGTTGGGAATATCTTTGTTTGCTTGATGGAAAAACTGAGCGGCGTAGAAACTTCCTAGGGAGTAGGTAGGAAAATAGCCAAAGTAACCTTTTGCCCAATGAATGTCTTGCAGAATACCATTAAAATCATCAGGTACCTCTAGTCCAAGATATTCCTTGTATTTTGCGTTCCATACTTGATCGAGATCGTCAACCTCTAGGCTTCCTTCAATAAGCCCTTTTTCTAACTCAAATCTAATGATGATATGAAAGTGAAAATGTAATTCGTCACTTTTTGTTCGATTTAAAGTAGGTGATACTTTATTGAAGGCCTTATAGAAAGTATCAAGTTCTACGCCTTCCAATTGTTCGCTAAAAATGTCTTTTATGGTAGGGAAATTGGTTCTCCAAAAATCATAACTTCGTCCTAAATTATTTTCTTGCAAAATAGCTTGAGACTCGTGTATGCTTTTAGAAATGGAAGAACCTAAGGGTAAGCCATATTGCTCGCTAGAAAGGCCTTGTTCGTATAGAGCATGGCCGCATTCATGAATGCTACACATGAGCATATCGGTAAAATTATGCTCATCCACTCTAGTCGTAACCCGAACATCTTCTGGTGAAAAATGTGTGCAAAATGGGTGGACAGTAAGATCTTGGCGTCCTGCTTCGAAATCATAACCTAATTTTTTTAAAATCGTTAAGCTATAATCCCACTGCTTATCTTTTGGATAGAATTTTTTTAGAAAGCTATCGTCTACTTGAGGTTGTTGACGAATTTGACGGACTAAGTCCATTAATTGTACCCGAACTTCCTTGAATAATTTTGCAATCACTTTGGTACGCCCACCGGGTTCGAAGTTATCAATAAGGCTGTCGTAGGGATGTTCTTCATAACCTAGGAGTTCTGCTTCTTCTCGCTTGATGTTTACTACCTTTTTAAGTGCATCTTTAAACACGTTAAAATCATTTGCCTTTCTAGCAGCTCCCCAAGCTTGATAAGCCTCAGAAATTATTTCTGAACGACGAATAACAAAAGCTTTATCTAATTTTATCTTTCGTTGGTAGTCATGGAGTGAAATCGTTACGTTCTTATTGGGCTTGTCGGCTAGTCCATTTACCTCATTCAGTTTTTGGAGCAAAGCGCCTAATTTTTTATCTATAAATAACTCATGATAAATCCCTGATAATGTGGCGATTTGTTGAGCTCTGAATCTAGCTCCTTTAGTAGGAAGATTTACTTGATTGTCCCATCCTAATACAGAAATGGTATTCTCTACATCCGCTATTTTTTGCATAGCTAATGTGTATTTGTTGTATAGATCCTGTGTGTTCATTTGATTAGTGCTTTGCTAATAACTTAGAAGTCACTCCGAAAAGGCTCCTCTTCGAAATACGATGTAAGATTTATGAAGTATGATGTTTATTATTTGCTAGCAAATAATAATTTACGCAATGATAGTTTC
>JAHDHB010000183.1 GCA_020631545.1 Saprospiraceae bacterium
CGTCAGCCATCCACACCCTTTGCTTCACACCCCTTCATCAGCACCACATACCACTGCTATCGGGGCTGCATTTCCTTGATAGAAATTAGGTTTTGTTCTTTGGCGGGAATCAGGTCAAAAGGTATTCAGCCTCATCAATTTAAGGAGCACTAAAAGGTGTTAGGGATCAAAAACTTCCAAGGGGGGAGAGCACTGCTCAGGTTGCTTAGCCTTCCAATTTAATTTAAATTTATTGTATCTTCGGAAAGACCAATGTAATATCTGACCACTTAAATCCCCCTTAACGTAAAATATAACAAGCAGTTATGTTGGAAAATATCAAAACACCAAAAGCAGGAAAAGTAGAATGGATAGGTCTTCGTCCAAAGCGAAGGGCAGCACTCCTAGAAGTAGAAAAAGTAGAGGTTTCTATTGAAGAAGGTCTTATAGGAGACCGACACCAAAGCAAAAAAACAAAACGACAAGTTACGTTAATACAAAAAGAACACTTAGACTTCGTCGCAACCTTACTAGGAAAAGTAACCATCTCCCCACAGCTTACAAGGCGTAATATTGTCGTAAGTGGCATAAACCTTATCGCTTTAAAGAATAAGCAATTTCAACTAGGCGATGTAATTTTGGAAGCTACAGGCGCCTGTCATCCCTGTTCTCGAATGGAAGAAAATTTAGGGGATGGAGGCTATCATGCCATGCGTGGCCACGGAGGAATAACAGCAAAGGTCATTAAAGCAGGCACCATTCAACTAGGTGACGAAGTGAAATGGCTAGAAACTTAGCCTAAGTAGTTAAAGAGAAGCAAATAAATAAAGGATCTTAATAAAAAAGGATGAAAAGTGGATATCATATCCATTTTTCATCCTTTTATCGGAATTATCCTTACTTGGAATTTTGTTTAGCTGCTAAAACCGAATTTCATCCTCCATGCCGTTGAAAAACTTATACTCCATATATTGATAATTGCTATCAGAAGAAATAGGAATCCATTTTTTGTAGTTCATAAACCATTTCATTTGTGGACTAGGGAAACCACGTTTCAGATAGGCATAAACATAAGGATGGACTTCTAAGCGCACCTTACCAGAGTAAGATTGATTGTTAAGGATAAGTTCGAGATCACGATCCAATTTCTCTGTCAATAACAAGGAAGGAGAAACCTTACCTTTTCCATTACAAGAAGGGCAAGTCTCTGACGTATCAATTTTTATAGCAGGACGAACACGCTGTCTAGTGATCTGCATTAAACCAAACTTACTGAGCGGTAAAATGGTGTGCTGTGCACGGTCATTCTTCATATACTCCTTCATCTTTTGATGAATGAGACGTTTGTTTTCTTGCTTTTTAACATCAATAAAGTCAATAATAATAATTCCTCCAATATCTCGAAGCCTTAATTGACGAGCAATCTCTTTAGCAGATTCTAGATTTACAGAAAGAGCATTACTCTCCTGGTCGGCATGTTTACTTATCTTTTGGCCACTGTTGACATCAATGACGTACATGGCCTCCGTTTGTTCAACAACCAAGTATGCCCCACTAGGCATGGTGGCTGTTTTACCAAAAGAAGCCTTAATTTGACGAGTAACGCCAAAATTGTCAAAAATGTTTTTATTGGAAGAGTAGTAGGATACAATCTTGACCATATCTGGAGCAATCTTCGACAAATAGCCCTTGATATTGCGGTAGAGTTCCTTATCATTGACGATAATTTTGTTGAAATTATCAGTCAAAATATCCCGAAGAATACTCGACGTTTTGTCTAACTCGCTGAGTAATTTAGTCGGAGGTTGTGATTTATGCAGTTGTCCATGAATTTGCTTCCACTTGTTGGTCAAATTCATCATTTCCTCATGCAATTCTGCTGTTCCCTTTGCTTCTGCCGCTGTACGAACAATGACACCAAAATTCTTAGGTCGAATACTTTCTACTAACCGATGAAGTCTTTTGCGTTCTTCAGGATTAGAGATTTTTTTGGAGACGGCGACGACATTAGAGAAGGGAGTAAGGACAGTGTATCGTCCTGGGATGGTAATTTCGCAGCTTAATCGAGGCCCCTTTGTAGATATAGGCTCCTTCAAAATTTGGACAAGAATCGGTTGTTTCTTATCTAAAACCTGATCGATTTTTCCGGTTTTTATAATTTCTGGCTCAAATCTAAAGTTATTTAAAGAATAAGGGATATTGCCAGACACAGAACCCGCTGTAAATTTGATCAAAGATCTAAGTTTAGGACCAAGATCCGTATAGTGCAAAAAAGCGTCTTTGTCATAACCAATATCGACAAAGGCTGCATTTAAGCCAGGGATGAGTTTTCTAATTTTACCAAGAAAAATATCTCCTACAGAGAACTTACTATTCGTTTTCTGTTTATGTAGCTCCGTTAGTTTTTTACCTTCTAACAGGGCAATTTCTACTTCCGTTGGGGTAGAATTAATGATTAGTTCCTTTTCCAAACCCTCTTGCTTTTAGGCGGATATAAACGATTAGAAATCAAGTAGATTAGAGGTCTTTGGCATATAGCGCCTATGACCCGACAGGTGGGATTGATTCTATGGTATTATACCCTTACCCGTTCTCTTTAAATCCTCTTTTATGATATCGTTTTAGTCAAGGAATAAAGGAGAACGCTATGATAGAATTCGTGAATAGTCTTGATCACTAGGTTTAATCCTAGGTAGAATACGCCCAATGATACGATAACGATAGTTGTATTAGGGCAAAGGTAGCCTACTAGGCTTCTAAAAAATTAAATTTAGAAACCTTGTTCGAGCTATTCAACGATAAATAGCAGGCATAGTAATAACTCAACGATCTGTTGTATTCCGAATAAAAAAATCAAAGAATAACAACACAATCAAAGCTATCATTATACCACAATAAAATGATAACGATTATTAGGTTCGTCAAACCAAACAGCGTAGCAGAAGGGAAGAAGGTTTAGCGTTCGTAAAAGGAAAAAAATGAAGCTGAAATGAGGGAGAAAATCTTTATGATTCGAATAAAAAACCTCTCCTTCCCTAGATTACAAGGCTACTGCTGAAAAAAGAAAGAATGATAAAAACGACAGCGCACATAAGCAAAGGGTTGAACCTTCGCTTACGTGCGTTGTACATTTAAACGGCTAATAGCCAAGTAGGGAAACCTACTATTTTTTCTTCTTATGTCTGTTCTTACGCAGTCGCTTTTTTCTCTTATGAGTAGCGATTTTATGGCGTTTGCGTTTTTTACCACAAGGCATATTGAAAGTTTTAAAAAATGAAAAAGTTAAATACCTTTTAAGATGTCTAGAATTTTACCTTTTAGATTTTCATCTTTGGTAAGTTCAAGACATTTTTGGAAATGCGTTTTAGCATTACCTAAATCATTCGATTGACGATATGCTTGCGCAACCCAAAAGTGCGCATCTGCATTAGTGCTGTCGAATTTGATAACATTCAAAAATCGTTGAATCGCCTTCTCTAGTTGACCAGTTCTCATAGAGAGCTTGCCAAGCGTCATAGAGGCAAGTACATCCTCCGGATTCTCCTCCGCTACTCCACGTATCATCATGATACCTTTCATAGGATTTGACCCTCCATTCACATAGCAAAGTCCAAGGTTTACTTTGTGTGTAGAGTTTTTCGGATTAACAGACACTGCGTTTTCAAAAGAAGTAATCGCCTTGGACAAACAAAAGCCTTGGACTAAAGAGTCTTTAGCTTGTTGAAAGCCCGAATAATACGTTGAGCCGGCAATGGCCCATGCAGAATCCGTTTGTGTTATACTTGCTACTTGCTCGGCATAAAAACCTCCGAGGGCAAAACTGTTTAACTTGTTCCACTCACTAGAAATACTTTTTAGTAACTCCACCCGCTGACCTTCGTCATTGGTTTCGTCTAGTTGTTTTTCCAGTTCTAAGACAGGCTTTGTTTGACTAGCACTTAGCGTTGATTTAGCTGCTAAAAGCAACTGCTCCGCTGAAATTGGAGAAATCGCCTCCGCTTCTAATGCTCTAGTTTTATCAACTTGGATACGTTCCTTCGGTCTTGTAGGAACAAAAAGATAGAGTATAAGAAGCAAGAGGGCGGCCATACCAATGGCCGCCGATTGAATTTTTGACATACAAAGTTAGCTACAATAACCGTTAAGTTCAAAATAATTTGCAAATAAATACTAATTTGCTCAACTAACTAGGATGCCATGCCAGCTAAAGTCTCAGCCGTTACGTTGGTCTTTACTGACTCAACAAAAATCTTGGCTGGCTTAAATGCTGGAATGTAGTGTTCTGGAATCTCAATGGCTTCATTTTTCTTGATATGACGTCCAATTTTTCTTGCACGTTTTTTTACGATAAAGCTACCAAAGCCTCTTACATAAACGTTTTCACCTTCTGCAAGAGATTCTTTTACTTCCTTAAAGAAAGCTTCCATTGATACTAGTACATCGACTTTAGCGATTCCAGTTTTTTCAGAAATTCTGTTTACTAAATCTGCCTTTCTCATGATAAAGTAGTTGGTTTTTAATGGTTATAAATCTGGGTTAGAAAAAAATGTGGCGACTACAAAAGTCGGAATTTTATTTAAAATTCAAAAACTTTACGAAACAAATTTACGAGTAATTTGTCAGAAATTCTAGTATATCAACTTGTTTTTCAAGCTTTTAAAAAGAAAATACTTCGAATTAGGCAATACTCATCTACCTGTCCAAATTACCGAAAACTTCGATATTGGACAGAATTGGTTTGACTAAAATGCTATTAATCAGTAAATTAGAAGTCTTCGACGAGTCGGGCTTCATGGTTAAATGACGTATTTTCCTCTCGTTTAAGGTAGCAAATTAAGTCAAAAAAAGAAGTCAAAAAAAATTGCTTGACCTTCTTTACGCATTAAAATTTGTGGGTATTTTTCGAAAATCGAAAAACTACACAATAATTATGGAAAAAAAATAACTGGCTAAAGAAATTCTTAAACTGGCTGAAAAATCGTATTCGATTCTTCTATTTTGGGGCTTCTATTTATTATGCATTAAATATAATGTCGAATGCTTTACCGAAACTACTGTATTTTTGGGAACTAAGAAAATTTTTAGCAAACTTTCTGTAAATAAATCTTCTGTAATGCCCAAAAGCTGGGATTGGCGGCTTGATGCCTTAGGTTCTCCTCTTTTGTTTTTTTACATCACAAAATTTTATGGAAGTGAGATAGGGTTCTTTGCCACATTATATTTGGCAATGAAAAAATTGAGCTTCTCCTTTATTGTTACCTACACGAATATAGTATTTAACTTCATCTTTGTCATGTTCTTTGAACAATTTCTTTAATGTTCTTTATTAACTCATAAACTTTGACTTAATGTTTTTGACCTTCCTTTTTCTTTTTTGTACTTTGGCAAGCTAATTTACTTAATTGTAGATACCCCAAACTTACCTTTATAGATACTTTCTTATTTAATCCTTGTTAAACTAATTTGTAATGGGGGATATTACCGCAAAACAATGCCAAATCTTTACTGATAGCCTTAAAATATGGTTTTCGAAGAACCAAAGACCGCTTCCATGGAAGGGGCAAAAAGACCCCTATTTGATATGGTTATCTGAAATAATTTTGCAGCAGACGCGTGTTGAGCAAGGGTTACCTTACTACAATAAGTTTATAACGGCATATCCTACTGTTCATGATTTGGCTGCGGCTCCTGATGATGAGGTGATGAAGATGTGGGAAGGATTGGGGTATTATTCTCGTGCTCGAAATTTATTAGCTACCGCTCGGTTTATTTCTAAGGAGTTGAAGGGCGTTTTTCCCAGAACCTATAAAGAGGTGAGAGCTCTTAAAGGAGTAGGGGATTATACGGCTGCTGCCATTGTTTCTTTTGCCTATAGTTTGCCCCATGCCGTTCTTGATGGAAATGTTTATAGGGTCTTGTCGAGGTATTTTGGAATTCACACCCCTATAGATACGACAGGAGGGAAGAAGGAGTTTACAGAACTTGCATCAAGGGTATTGGACAAAAAGATTCCAGAGCAGCACAACCAAGCTATCATGGATTTTGGGGCTACGCACTGTAAACCTAAAAAGCCACTTTGTAATTCTTGTCTCTTAAAATCGTCTTGTCATGCTTTTCAGCAGGGAGAAGTCAATCTCCTTCCCATCAAATCTAAAAAGATGAAGCGGAAAACTAGGCATTTCATCTACTTTTGTGTGAAAGACCCACACCATATATATATAAGGCGTAGAGAAGGGAAGGATATTTGGAAACATTTGTACGAATATCCGATGTTAGAAGTGGCAGAAGGAACAGAAATTAGTCAAAATATTCTCCAAAATTCTGAGCTTTGGCAGCAGCTTTTTGAAGGGCAAACACCAGTATTGGAAAATATTTCTCCTCCTTACAAACAAACTTTATCGCATCAAACAATTATTGCTAAATTTGTTAATGTTTTTATTAGTAGAGAGTTAGAGGCAAAAAAATGGGGTTTATTGAAAATTGAACCAAAAAAAATGGAAAATTTTGCTTTTCCAAAAATTATTTCTTGCTTTTTAAATGACAAAACCCTATATTTAAGATTGGATTAATCAAAAGCATGAGGTTAATTGAAAATTTTGGAACTTAAAATCAATTGTTTATCTTTGTTTGTCAATTATTAAGTTACAAAACAACCATATCTACGTAAATGAGTTATTTAAACAAAGTGATGCTCATCGGTCGTCTTGGTAGAGACCCCGAAGTTCGCTTCCTCGAAAATGGCACGGCTGTTGCCAAAATTGCTATTGCTACTTCTGAATCTTATAAAGATAAAACGAGTGGTGAATGGATAGAACAAACCGAATGGCATGATGTCGTTCTTTGGCGGTGGTTGGCAGAACGTGCTGAAAAACAGCTTAAGAAAGGGGCGCATGTTTATGTGGAAGGAAAGCTTAAGCATCGGAAATATCAAAAAGAAGGTGAGGAAACGAGCCGTAGGATTTCTGAAATTGTTGCGGATAATTTCCGACTTCTTTCTAAGAGAGAAAATTCGGATAATGGTTACTTCCCTTCTTCTCAAGATGAATTTGGTGGAGCGAAAGGGAATGGAGCTAATTTTACTCCTCAACAGAATGACTCTTCTCCAGCAGTTACGACGACTGCTACGGAAGAACCTGCTGATGATTTACCGTTCTAATTTACATTAAAGGTATCGAACCGACATTATAATCAATGATGCAAGTCTTGCTTTTGCGCTTGCATCATTGAGTTGTTTCGCGACCAAACCAAAACGTTAACAAACTTTGGAGACTGACCCTGGAGACGAATATCATTCGGAAATCCTAGATATTATACTACTCCTTTCTAGTGACCCTTCCCTTTTTGCTTTTGGGCTGGGAACGGTTTTTCTATTCCTGCTACTCATCTCGTCTGCTTTGATTTCGGGGGCGGAGGTTGCTTATTTTTCTTTAAATCATCAAGACTTAGAGGATTTAAGTAAGGATATGGATAAAAAGAACAGCAAAATACTCGAATTGCTTAATACACCTAGGTATTTGCTTTCTACTATTTTAATTACCAATAATTTTATCAACGTCTCTACTATTGTCCTTTCCACATTTCTTTTGGGAGGGCTTTTAAAGGATTTAGCTGATTGGCAAAAATTTATTATTGAAACGATTATCGTTACCTTTCTTCTTGTTCTTTTTGGAGAGGTAGCGCCTAAGGTTTATGCGAATGCCAATAACCTGAAGTTGGCTCGTTTTATGGCTCCTCCTCTTTCCGTTCTCAAAAAACTCACGCACTTTATTGGTTTGCCTCTAGTGTCTGGAACGACCTTTATTGAAAAACGAATGGAGAAAAAAAATAGTGAGGGCACCTTGGTGAGCTTAGAGGATATAGACCAAGCCATCGAATTGACGGTAAAGGATACAAAAGGGGCTAAGCAAGAAATTAAACTCTTAAAAAGTATTGTCAAATTCGGAAATGTGCCCGTTAAGCACATTATGCGGTCTAGAGTAGATGTGATTGCTATTGATAAAGAAGATTCCTTCAAGGAAATTATCTCGACGGTTAAGAAAACAGGATTTTCTAGAATTCCTGTCTATGAAGAAACTTTGGACAATATCAATGGGTTTCTTTATGCAAAAGACCTGCTCAAGCACTTAAATGCTGATGCTAGTTTCAACTGGCATTCTATTCTACGTCCTGCCTTTTTTGTTCCAGAAACTAAAAAAATTGATGATCTCCTAAGAGAATTTCAAATTCGACGTGTTCATATCGCCATTGTCGTGGATGAATATGGGGGAACTGCTGGTTTGGTTACGTTAGAAGACATCCTAGAGGAAATCATCGGTGAAATCAAGGACGAATTTGATGATCAAGTCGAAATGGAATACAAGAAAATCAATGATTATAATTTCTTGTTTGAGGGGAAAACCATGTTGAATGATGTTTGTCGTTTAGTTGGCATCGAAACCACTATTTTCGATAAGGTGCGTGGGGATTCTGACTCTTTAGCGGGGTTGATCTTAGAATTAGCAGGGCGAATTCCTGAATTAAATGAAGAAATTGAGCACCGAAATTACATCTTCAAAATTACTGCTGTGGATAACCGACGAATTAAACAAGTGAAAATAACACTTCCTAGCAGTGCTGTCCCTAAGTAATGGGTTTGGACACTTTCATTTTCTGTTCGACGAACAATGCAGGATAGCAGAAAACTGATTCGGATGTCCAGCGGGGAATATTTATAGATAACCATGTGTAAAATGTTGTTGTTTGCAAAGAAATTTTCTTATACACAGAATGACTAAAAGTAAAGTAATAAAAAATAGAAAAGCCTTTCTTGAGATACCCACTTTGTCCTATCGAATGGACACTCTCCCCACCAATTAATGAGCAGTGAGCTATTGATAACCAACTTTTTACTTTGATATGAAGTTGAAAATTAGTATTACTATCGGGGCTGCAATCCCTTGTTAAATTATAGATAATGTGGAGTTTGGATGATGGGCGGACTACTGGTTCTTTTGCAAATTAAGACTAAAGATTAATCGTACTCAGGTTAATTAGTTCTAGGCAGTATAAGCTAGTGAACTCTTGTGTGGCTTTTTTACAAATTTATAAAGGTGGAAAGAAAATTTGACACCAAATGCACATCGTGCATATGTGTAAAGTCGGATTATTGGAGTTGAAATACTTGTTTGATACTGTATTTGTAAAATCCCGTATGGGTAAGGAATTATAAAAAAGGGATTAAGATGATGAATTATAATTGAAAGTATAATAATATACTTACCTTTGGGTTTGGTTATTCGAAATTTTCTTGAGGTGGGAATAAAAAAGCAGGGCGTTTAACTAAAAAAAATAATTTTTATGATTTGTAGTTTTTATTATATAGGCTACTTCTCCCCAAATAATTCATAAGACGGCTACCCCATTAGTTATCCTTGCTCGTAATCGGGAATGAGGAATTATCCGCGATAGGAATCGTGAGTTATCATTTTTGCGAGAATTGAGCGTAAAAAACGTAAACTTTTATCCTTCGAAAAACAGTCGAAAATAACTCTACAATGACCTGAATATCAACTTGTCTACTTGTAGTTTTATGTTTAAATAGCAGCAAAATGGTCGTACGCATTTTGTATACAATGAGGGTTTCATGTAGCTTATTTTTGAATTATTCAAGTTAGACTTTTATTTGTTTTAATTTTTCTACCTACAATTTATTTTTATGCAAAAATCAACTTTTTTTCAGTTACTTGTTATGATTTGCCTACTTGTTATCGGGATTTCCTGTAAAAAGGATAATACTAAAGTAGCGAGTGTTACTATAGGCGAAACTAATGCGAGTGGGTTAACCGGTTCTGTTACCTTTTCTGAAACGGATGGTGTAGTTACCATGACTGCTGAGATTTCAGGAGTAGCTCAAGGCAATCATGCTATTCATATCCACGAAACTGGAGACTGTAGTGCTGCTGATGGTACTTCTGCTGGTGGGCATTGGAATCCTACAGGTGTGGATCATGGTGTATGGGGAACTGATCCTTTTCATCGTGGTGATATTGGCAATATTGAAGTCAGTGCTAGTGGTTCAGGGTCGATAAGCAGGCAAACAGACTTATGGTGTGTGGGCTGTTCTGATGACAGTAAGAATGTGGTTGGTAAAGCTATCATTGTTCATGCTGGACCTGATGATTTTTCCTCTCAACCTTCTGGTGCGGCTGGTTCTAGAATTGGATGTGGAGTGATCGTCGAAGAGTAATCTTTTATCTTTTGATTAAGAACTGAAGGTGTGGCATAATATAGGTGTCATGCCTTTTTTGTTTTGTACTTAAGGATTAATGGCTTAGAATAGTATCTGGTTGTTTATTAGGTCGTTGTTGTGTTTTTTTTGTGTAATTGAATCGAAACCTCTTTGCTACGGAGACCTTTATATTATAAGTCATGCGTTTTCATTAAGCAAAGCAAAACGCAAATGATCTTCCCATTTTCCATTAATATTTAAATATTTTTTAGAGTATCCTTCCTTTACAAAACCAAGTTTATTTACAACGGAAATAGAGGGCAGATTTCGAGGCATAATATTCGCCTCTACACGGTGTAAATTGAATTCTTGAAATAGGAAACGAATCGTACGTTGGAGCGCTTCAGTAGCCACCCCTTTATTTTGTACATGTTGATCGACCATATAGCCTAAATAACAAGAACGAAAAGCACCTCGAATAATATTGGAACAGGTAATCGTGCCTAAAATATGCTTGTTTTGTGGATCTTTTTGACTAAAAACATAAAACCGCAATAAACGGCCAGCATCCATCTCTTTCCTATCCATTTCCAAGCGTTTTTGCTGAAAAGCAAGG
>JAHDHB010000184.1:0-1409 GCA_020631545.1 Saprospiraceae bacterium
ATTATCACAACACTTATGATGAAACTTAACACTTTAATATTTGGAATTATAGGAATACTATCATTGTCCATTTCAAACTTAACAGGGCAATCCGCAGCCCAACCAAACATACTTATTATCATAGCGGATGACTTAGGAACAGATGCCTTAAATGGGTATCAAAATAGTGCTCTTCTTCCACAAACCCCTAACATTGATAATTTAAGAAATTCGGGAGTCGCTTTCGATGAAGCTTGGGCAACGCCAAAGTGTTCTCCTACACGAGCCGCCGTAATGAGTGGCAAATATCCTCACAAAAATGGCGTTGAAAGAGCCCCAGGGAATTTAGACACTAGCCATGAATCCATTTTTAAAGCTCTTGAAAATCAAACTAATGGCGCTTACGCTGATGCACTAATTGGGAAATGGCATATCTCAAGTCCTGTAAACTATGACCATCCTGGCCAGCATGGCATCGACCACTACATGGGCAATATTTCAAATCTTGGCTCCTATGATAGCTGGAGCAAAACAGAAAATGGCCAAACTTCAAATACGACTGAATACGCTACTGCGGCATTTACAGATGATGCCGCTACTTGGATTAACAATCAAAGTGGTCCTTGGTTAATGTGGTTGGCTCATGATGCTCCCCACGGGCCTTTCCATGTACCTCCCGCTCACATGTACAGCATTAATAATCCTACTACAGATACAGAAAAATACATTGCGATGATTGAATCCATGGACTATGAAATAGGAAGACTCCTAGGCGCTATCCCTTCTACGGTCCTTGACAATACTATTGTATTTTTCTTTGGAGATAATGGTTCCCCTAAAAAAACGGTTCAAAATTATCCTAATGGACACGCTAAAAGTTCACTGCATGAGGGCGGAGTTCGGGTTCCTCTGATCGTTAGCGGTGCTGGAGTTACTAGAGTTAATGAAAGAGAAAATGCACTAGTTCATGTCCTAGATATTTATGCCACCGTTTTGGATCTAGCAGGAGCTAATTTACCCGGCGGTGTCCATAATAGCAAAAGTTTTAAGCACTTGCTAGATAATTCTACTGGAACGAATAGAGTTTATAATTTTACCGAATTATATGACAATAATACCTCTGGTCATGCTATTCGAAACGCACAATACAAATTAATCGAATATACAGATGGCTCCCAAGAGTTCTACGATCTTATAAATGACCCTTTAGAATTTACGGAGCTGATGAATGGAGGCTTAACCTCTTCACAACAAACCATTAAAGCAGATTTAGAAGTAGAAGCAAGCGTCATTCTTAATGGTTGGTCTTGTCGAGACGGTATTCAAAATGGTAATGAAACAGGTATTGACTGCGGTGGTAGCTGTCCGACAACTTGCAATATTAATACTTGTGCTGACGGTATCCAAAATGGAGATGAAACGGGCGTAGA
>JAHDHB010000184.1:1509-2900 GCA_020631545.1 Saprospiraceae bacterium
AAACGGGCGTAGACTGTGGAGGAAGCTGTGCAACGGCATGCAGTACTTGTGCTGACGGTATCCAAAATGGAGATGAAACAGGTGTAGACTGTGGCGGAAGCTGTGCAAATACTTGCAATACCGCTTGTAGCACTTTAATCATAGATGACAATGATTTTGAAAGCGGTTGGGGAATTTGGAATGATGGTGGGTCTGATGCCCGTAGAAATATATATGATGCAGCTTATTCCAATGGAAGTTATAGTATTCGTTTAAGAGATAATACGGCTTCATCGACGATGACGACAAATACCTTAGATTTAAGTTCTTTTGAAGAAATTACGGTTGATTTTTCTTACTATGCTGTCAGTATGGATAATTCCAATGAAGATTTTTGGTTGCAAATCTCCTACGATGGCGGTAGCACATTTACGACAATTGAAGATTGGGCAAGGAATGTGGACTTCCAGAATAATTCAAGAGAATATGCTACGGTAGATGTATCAGGTCCATTTACTTCAACGGTAAGACTACGATTCCGATGTGACGCCTCTGCCAATAACGACAAAGTTTATATTGATGATGTTGTTATTTCAGGCTGTGGTAGTCCTGCTAATAAGACTTCAAATGAGACTAGCCTTAATTCAACTTGGTATGAAATAATTGAAGGTACTAATGAAGATAATGCACCCAAAATAAAGCTGTATCCAACTCTAACGAATGCAAATGTATTTTTGGAGGTTGAAGCAGCCAAGGGAGAGCGAGCAAGTATCATGATTTTAGATATTGCTGGGCGAGTTCATCTACAAGAAAATGTTGCGATAACTGGTAGCGTATTACAACTAAATTACGATGTATCTAAGCTAATTCCAGGTGTTTACTTCGTGTCCGTTAAGACGCCATATGGCATAAGTGCTCAGAAATTTATCAAAAAATAACCTGAGCGTATTCAACTAAGTCATCCTGAAGTTGGATGTAATTTAAATAAAGCCTGCTGTATCCATACAGCAGGCTTTAAATTTTTATTCTAAGTAAGAATTTTAAAAAAATCGTACTAATAAAGGAAAATGGAAACCATTAAATTTATCGGACTTAAAAAAATTATAGAATATTCACTTTTTGAGCCAAATTCACCTTTTCATTAGCGCTATTATTGGCCTGCAGCCTATCGAATTCCGTCAAATCTTCTTCTCCGTCTTCCATTTTTCCCTCCAATCGCCCCTTTTTCCTATCGAAAATGACCTTTTAAAGATTGGTAAATCCAAATCTTGGATAGCTGCCAAAATTATCGAATCTTAGAGATAAGTAAGACGTTGAGCTGAACCACTAGCTACAAGGTAGAGGCAAAAAAACTTTTGTAAATCTATCTTTTTTAGCATCAGCGACGAAAATTACCAATTTCGTACTTCAAC
>JAHDHB010000184.1:3000-10792 GCA_020631545.1 Saprospiraceae bacterium
TGTCCTTTGTCAAACAGTCATATCAAGCGCAGCGAAAAAACTATGAATGATGTAATCGTAAAAACTAATCCCTTTCCAGGACTTCGGGCTTTCCAGATGGAAGAAAAAGACCTGTTTTTTGGTCGAGAGAAAAGTTTGAGCGAACTCTTGGCCAAACTGAGGGATAATCGTTTGTTGACTGTCGTAGGATATGCAGGAAGTGGAAAAACTTCCTTGATGCAATGTCGGTTATTGCCACGTTTAGCACAAGGATTTTCTGGGCAAGGAGGCGATGAGTGGCGCGTAGCTTCGTTTCGGCCAGGGTATGACCCTATCGGGAATCTAAGCCTTGCGCTAGCAGAACCTCATGTTTTGCAAAATACGGATCGTATAGAACCGAATTATGCCGATTTTTTAGCACACAATTTGAAACGAGGCGGCAATGCTTTAGTCAATCTTTTCCAAGAAGCACAAGGTAGAGACAAGTGGAATCTATTGCTTTATATTGATCAATTTGAAGATGTCTTTGCCTTTAATGAGCAAGAAAAAAATGCGGGAAGAACGACCAATGATGCTTCTGTTTTTGTCAACCTTTTATTAAATGTTTTTAGGCGCAAAGATCTACCTATATATATAGCGCTCACCGTTCGCTCGAATGAGCTGGATAAAAGTACGGAATTTCGAGGTCTTCCGCACCTACTAAACCAAGGGCAATTCCTTGTTCCTCAAATGAAACAAGAGGAAATTCATCAAGCTATTGTGGCCCCTTTAGAAGCACAAAAGATAAAATATGAACCAGAATTAATCGAACGTATTTTATACGATTTTAGCAAAGAAAAAGGGCAATTACCAGTCTTACAGCACTGTATGAATCGACTGTGGGATACTTGGCAAAAATCGGGGGAGGATGTTCTTCAGATCGAACATTATAAAGAAATAGGAGGGTTGGAGAACGCTATAGCGAACCACGCCGATGAAATCTACTATAGTTTAAAAAGCACCGAAGAGCAAGAGCTTTGTGGACGAATTTTCAAAATCCTCGTTGAGCAAGGAGATGGCGGTTTGAAACAAGGAAAACTAACGAAGTTTAAGACCATACTGAACCAAACGGGTGTTCAACAAACCACTGTACTTCCTATCCTAGAAGCCTTTAGTCGTAAAGAAAATCCTTTTCTTATTGCTCCACCGAAAGTAATGATGGAGCCCGATGCCTACATCAGCATTTCGAATGAAAACATCATGCGAAAATGGCCACGATTATCGGAGTGGGTCAAGGAAGAAGCCGAATCCGTTGCCATTTATGACCGTCTAGCAAAAGCGGCTGTCCTACACCGTAATGGAGATGGAGGGCTTTGGACGGATCCAGAATTACAATTGGGCCTCAATTGGAAGGCAAAAGCGCATCCGGATGCTGCTTGGGCTAGTCGTTATTCGCATGATTATCATTACGCTATGCGTTTTCTTGAAGAAAGCCGGCAGGCTCGTGACGAACGCTTGGCTATCGAAAGAGAAAAAGCAGAACGAGAAGTAAAACGCGCTAGACGCATTGCATTTGCTTCTATATTAGGCCTGATTTTTTTCCTGATGATTGCCCTAGTTTCTGGGTATTTCTTCGTCCAAGCAGAAATTAGTAAGCGGAGAGCAAAGGAAGCACACGAAAGAGCATGGGCAAGTATGCTAGATGCCAAAGAAAGCGAACAGAAGGCCAATGAATCTAAAAAACTGGCAGAAGCTGAAACGGAAAGAGCAAAAAAAGCGGAGGAAGATGCAGAGAAAGAAAGAGATATAGCCAAAGTACAAACTCAAAAAGCAGAAAAAGCGAAACGAAAAGCAGAGAAGGAAGAAAAAAGAGCTGAAGCGGCTTTGGTAAAGGCACAGGAGAAGGAAAAAGAAGCGCTAGAGGCTAAAGAAGAGGCTTTAGAAGCTAAGGAGGAGGCCATTGCAAATGCCATAAAGGCGAAAGAAGCAGAGGAAGAGGCCATCAGGCAAGCTGAAGAAACCAAACGATTGCAGCGTATTTCGCTTGCTCAATCTATTGCGGTTAAATCACTTAATATTAAGGATACCGAAGCGCGGGCTTTACTAGCCAACTTAGCCTATGGTATAAATGCTAAAAACCAAGGTAATATATACGATCCCTATATCATAGGGGCATTGCACAAGGGGCTGAAAGGACTAAAGGGATCTAAGTACAATGAGTTTGCTTCTGTCGATAATCCTGGCCCGATTTGGGAAATCATTACTGAAAAAGAAAATCGCATTATTTCTCAAGGTAAGGACGGCGAATTGTTGAAATGGGATGCCTTAGATCCTACGGCTGAGCCTCAAATTTTAGGTACAGGAAGTTCTATTTATCGGGCTATGGCCTTGAGTGATAAAGGGAAATGGTTGGCATGTGTGGGAGCAACACCGAATATAACACTTTTTAATATTGACGATGCTTCGGACAATCGTACCATCGTTGGGCATGGTCGTCCGGGAAGCAATTGTGTTGCTTTTTTACCAGGAGATCGAGGGCTTTTTTCCGCTGGAAATGAAGGCGATATTGTTTATTCCAATTTAGAAAATGCTTCCATTTTTGTAGAAGGAGACACCCGAATAAATGCCTTGGACGTAAGTGCTGATGGTAAATTCTTGGTCGCTGGAAATGAAAAGGGGAATGTAACGGTGTACAAGGTCGCTAGAGGAGGTGGTTATATTGCTAGCCAACGGAAAATGACTTCGGAAATTACCGCTATACAGTTTCATCCTAAGGATAACAAGAAAATCGCGATAGGCTTAGTCGATGGTGATTTGGTGCTCTGGGATCTTAATGACAATTCCATACATCTCGAAGAAAACCATAGTGCTAGAATCATTCGTATCCGCTACAATAGAGATGGAACTAAGTTAATAACGGGTAGTTATGATTGGACTGCTAAGATTTGGATTTTGGATGAAATTAAAAACCCCTCCTATTTGCCTTTGGTCTTACCTCATGATTCATGGGTCATGTCGGCTGCTTTTAGAGAAAAAACGAAGAGCTCTAATGAAGAAATCATTACAGGAACTGAGAAAGGCTTTGTAAGGCATTGGGTAATAGATGAAAACATCCTCGTCAAGGATATTTGTGAAGGCGTCAACCGTAAATTAACGGAAGAAGAATGGTCGCAGTTCGTAGGAAGCAATGGTGGACTCAATAAGGAAGACTACAAGGATTGTGTAGTTATTGATAGAACTAAATAGTGGTTGACCGAAAACGTTCATTCTGGGAAAAGGAGTGTACCGTCATCAGTTGAATGCGGGATGGACGTTGCGTTTTGCCTTCAACTGATGACTAGCGATGGCAAAAACATAAAAAAATGCTTTTTTCGTTCAGACACTAAATAGAAACGTGATTTTAGTTTTGAGAAGCCTCTAAATCCTTGAAAAATAACTATAAAGGAGTTAGATTTCAAAGAGATTTTCTAAAGAGAAGAAGACTACCTCAACCCTGAAACCCGTAGGGGCATTCCCTTGTGGTTGCCCTCTGAAGATCGGGTTTTATTTATGGTGAAACGTCTCACGCTCCATGTTTCCTCAGCGGCTAACTCCACTTTGCTAACGATACACCAAAAAGAAGCCCCAATACAAGAAGTAGATGATGGCTATCAAGAGTTGACTTAAAATAGACCTATGGAAAAAGGAAAACATAACGTATTAGTTATTCGTGTTTTACTTGTTGTAGCTTTATGCTCAGGTACAGCGCAACACACTTTTGCTCAAAATCTTACCAAATGTGAGTTAGCTTTGGAAAAGGCGACAAGGTATTTTGAACAAGGGAATATAGAGCGTGTACCTAGTATCTTAAAAAATTGCACAGAAAGTGATGAATTAGGCTATCAAAATCAGCTAAAAGCGTATGAATTACTAGCAGAAACCTATCTCTATTTGAATTATAATGAGGAAGCAGATATTATATTAAAACGTTTGCTAAAGCTCAATCCTGCTTTTGGCTTAAATACGACATCGATTAGCCCCGAAATGGCAGAACGCATCCGAACTTTTCGGACAGCCCCCATCCTCGGTATAGGAGGAAATTTTGGCCTAGTAGGAACCATGTCAAATACCATAGCCTCTTATAACACAGATATTAGTGATGAGAATAACAATCCACCCAAGACAACCCCAGCCCTAGGATTTCGAGTAGGAGGAGATGTTGATGTGCGCTTAGGCAAACATTTTGAATTTGTTACAGGTTTAGATTTAGTTTCTAGTCGATTTAAATATCAAGACTCTTTGGTGAATTTTATTCCTGTAGAAGATATTCCTTCCACCTATGATCGATTGAAATTTAATGAGTTGCATTTTTCCCTAGACGTACCCATTTTGCTACGATACAGAGTCGCTTTTAAGCAGTTTGAGCCTTATGCCTATCTAGGGGTTCACACTAATTTTTTGATGAAAGCAGCTTTGAAAAAAATAGAACGTAGTTCAGGTGCGGAGTCTGCTTTTGATCAAAATATCACGATATTCCGACCCTTTGCTTTTCAGAAGAATAAGCCAAAAGAAGAACAATTGCGAGTCTTTAAAAATTTGTCCTTTACAGGAGGATTTGGAGCAAAAATTCCTTTGAAACTAGATTTTTTGATGGTTGATTTTCAATACAACTGGCAGTTAAACAATGCTGTACGTAGAGTCAATCGATATCAAAATCCTAAATTGCTCTATAAGTTTGCTTACGTAGATGACGACTTTCGCCTCTCTACTTTTTCCTTGACTATCGGCTTCTCCAAATCAATTTATAAGCCGAAGAAGAAAAAGGGAGAACCAGCCATTTCCAAGTCAACATCAGAAGGCTTCTGGAATAAAATCCCCGTGATTAATATGGAAGAAAAAACAGGAAAACTCAAGGAAGATTTGAAGTCAAAGCTTCCAGAAACACCCAAAATCGAAGTCCCCGAAATAAAGTTGCCGGAAAGTCCCGAAATCAAAACGCCAGAGGTGCCTAAAATGGAAATCCCTATTCGTAATATAGAACTTCCCCAGCGGGAACTGGAGGAAGAAGGAAATGGTTAAGCTTAATTTTTAGCTATGGAGAACTACCTCAACCCTAGACCCCGAAGGGGCAATCTCTTGTGCTTGCCCTCTGAATACTTGTTTTTCTTATCGTGAAAAGCCTCACGATTCGGAAAGGCCAAGTAGCTAAAAACGGTCAATTTCATAAAAACCTAGACATGAATAAAGCATTAAAATACATACTCTTTTTTTCGGTTTCGTTACTTCTAGCTTGCGAGCTGGATGTCATAAAAGATCCTCAGCAAGAAAGTACTTTTGTCAAATTCTATGGAGGAAATAACGAAGAAGAAGGAAAGGACATTGTCGTTCGCGATAGCGGTTATACCTTGCTAGGGACTTCCAGTTCATTTAGTCCAAACCAAAAGAAAGAACTATTTCTAGTAAAAGTCGATAAAATCGGTAATCTTGAAGAACATTTTACTTTTAAAGAGTATAAGGGCGCAGATATTACTGGAAAAGAACTTCTTATGACGAAAGATGGATACACCTTAGTCGGATATTCTACGGATGATAGAACTTATGATGAAACCGAAATCATTCAAACTGATTTTGATGGAGAATTGAAATGGGAAAAGCAAGGCATCAATGGTATACCTCTAGATATAGATTCAATTCCAGTACCCAATACAGGATACTTTTTATTAACTAAAGATTTTTACGGACAAGTACTTTATTTATCAAAAATTGATTTAACAGGAGTGCTTGTACAAGTGGAAGAGATAGAAACGGAAATAGATTATCTTTCCTATAATTTCGATTTAGGCGCTTCCATAGAGTTTATTAATGATGAATGTGTGGTAATCGTCAGTCATAATGACATGAATCAAGAAAAAAACATACATTTCTATAAATTTGATTATAACGGCAATCTTCTTAATACCATTACTCAACCCAGCGGATTAAATTATGATGTATTAGAGACTTGTAAGACAAGTAGTGGCGGTGTAGCTATTACAGGATATTCTAACGATAGTACGCTCGTTTTTGGTACGTTTGACGAAAGCCTTGAGCCTGTTATTCCTGTCCGAATAATGAATGACCCAGCTCTAATGCAACCTGCTAAGTTTTATATCCCCTCAGAGATTATAGAAGTGGATAACGGATTCCTCATCAGTACTACAGCATCGACAACGTTTTCTAGGAAGCGAACGGACATCAAATTGATTAAGCTAAACGCTGGAGGAATTG
The DNA here is from genome assembly GCA_020631545.1 of Saprospiraceae bacterium. Lineage (GTDB taxonomy): Bacteria > Bacteroidota > Bacteroidia > Chitinophagales > Saprospiraceae > JAHDHB01. The sequence continues at coordinate 9,205 of JAHDHB010000184.1, forward strand.
AGGAGTGGGCGGAAGCCTATACCCGAAATGATAATGGTGGAAACAAAGTAAAAGATGAAGCCGGTACTGTCATCGCCATAGACAAGGGCTATGTAATCACAGGAACCTTTGATCTCTCCACCAATCTTTTTATGGGCTTGCTGAGAACGAATGAGCGAGGAGAATTGATTTCAACTACAAAATAAACCCAAGGACGATCTTTTAGGATGGTTCCTTGAAAACTTAATTTTTAGAACAAATATGCTTTTAGCAAAAAATACAACGTTTAAGTACAGAAGTTTAATAATCAGCTTGTTATTAGCTATATTCGTTTGTGGGGCTCAAGCACAAGCCCCAGAGCCTATTGTTTTATTCGATGAAGAAATTACTTTAAATCGCTTCTCTTCCCAAAAATATACGTTCAATTTTGAAACAGGCGACAAGCTCATTTACTCCATTCGGAAAGTATCCAAATTCCCTGTAAAATCTGTTGAAATCCTAGGAAAAGATGGCACTTCCCTTGCCATACACGAGAAACCCGACAATATCATCAATAAAACAATAACTATCAATAAAACAGGGGATTATACCTTTAAGTTTCGAAGTCAAAAGTTCGTCAAATCCCTAACAGGCGTCACCATAAAACGCATTCCCAAAATCAAGGAAATCATCTACCGAGATACCTTGATGATCGATACCGTCATTACCATGGAAAAGGTGGAAAAAAAGGTATTTGACACCATTCCCGAAGAAGTCATCCAAGAAAGCGTGGCTCTAGATGCCGTAAAAAATATTTATGGTATTCAACGAAAATGCATAGCCTTACCACTTCCCGAAGATAGTCTAAACTATTTCTGGGTCTATTGGGTAGGCATAGGCCCAAAATCCGTAGAAGCCATAACCGAACTAGAGGCCGAACCACCCCTAGCTTGGCAAAGAGAAGAAATCACTAACGCCTTGATTGCCTATGGAATGAGCATCGAAGAAACCCTACCAACGATAAACGTTTTAGATGAAATCGAAGTCCAATTCCTAGGAAGCAAAGGACAAAACCAGTTTTTGGCCAAACAAGCCATCGACTCCACCCAAGTCATTGCCCTAAAAAATCAAGCATTCGGAAAAGTGAATTTAGTACAAAACCTTGCTTTATCACCCATTTCCGCTTGCTTTCAAAATAACAATCCTATTTCTCCACAATCCATTACCCTAAAAATTATGGGCTTCCTAATCGAAGAAAACATATTAGAAACCGAAGTGGAAAAAATAGCGATTACACAACGAATAGAGAAGATTCCCGAGTAAGCTCCAAAGCGTTGAGCAGAAGGCAGATCAGTAAAGACTTAGCGAAAGAGCAAGGCTGAGAGATCTATAGAAATACCGAACAAGCTTAAAGAATAAGTGGTACACCCTTCTATTCCAAGCTAAAAAGAGAGTAGACTTAATAATCCTTTGAGTTTAAGAGATATTACAAGACAAAGTGCATCCAAGCAAAGGTTTGGAAATCAAGGAGAAGATCTATAGCAATGGTACAACTGACTTGTACACACAACGCCGAAAGTTTGTTTTTTGTGCAAAGTTTTTAATCAAGAAAGGAGTTAATTGTTTTTAA
>JAHDHB010000185.1 GCA_020631545.1 Saprospiraceae bacterium
TTCATTGTCTAAGTTCGCTAACATCTTTTCTTTGAAATTATTTGAAAATCAATGTGCTCTACGTAAAAATAACAACTTTTTGAGAATAATGGTTCCATTTACTAAAAAATCACGCTTATTACTTTCAGAAACAAGTATTTTACACATAAAAAAGCCTGACAAAACAAAAATGCTTGTCAGGCTCCAAATCACTCTTAGATAGGAACTCCAAAAAACGCAAAACACGCCCTAAGAGCCACTCCTAATTCGTAATTCCAAACTCGTAATTCTAATAGGCTCTAGCGAACAAAATTCTTCCTTTAGAAGGCTTTCCACTATAGACACAAGTTCCTGCTTCTTCCTTGCCATCCAGAGGGATACAACGTGAAGTCGCCTTAGTTTCCTCCTTGATTTTCTTCTCGGTTTCTTCTGTTCCATCCCAATGAGCGGAAACAAAACCACCTTTAGTATCTAGGACTTCTTTGAATTCTTCCCAAGTATCTACTGGAGTAATGTGCTCATCACGATAAGTCAGAGCTTTACTGTAGATGTTTTCTTGAATGTCATTCAACAAGTTCTCCACATAATCAGCGATGCCATCTAGAGGTTGGCTAGATTTCTCTTTGGTATCTCTACGCGCTACTTCGACAACACCTTTCGCCAAATCACGTTTTCCGATACCTAAACGAACAGGTACCCCCTTTAGCTCCCATTCCGCAAATTTAAAGCCTGGGCGCTTAGTGGTATCTTGATCGTATTTTACAGAAATCCCCTTAGCTTTCAATTGCTCAACAATTGCATTCGCTACCTTATCGATTTCCTCGTTAGGTTTTGGAATAGGTACGATAACAACTTGAATAGGCGCTAGTTTTGGAGGAAGTACTAAACCTTCATCATCTGAATGCGCCATAACTAGCGCCCCCATGAGTCGAGTGGATACTCCCCAAGAAGTAGCCCAAACCAAGTGTTGTTTATTGTCCTTTCCTAGGAAAGTAACATCAAACGCCTTAGCGAAATTCTGTCCTAAGAAGTGCGAAGTACCTGATTGCAAAGCTTTTCCATCCTGCATCAATGCTTCGATGGTATACGTATCCAAAGCCCCTGCAAAACGCTCACTGGCCGTTTTTCGACCTTTTACGACAGGAACCGCCATAAAATTCTCTACAAAGTCTGCATAGACATGCAACATTTGCTCACTTTCTGCGATAGCTTCTTCCTTGGTAGCATGAGCGGTATGCCCTTCTTGCCATAAAAATTCAGCGGTACGAAGAAATAAGCGGGTACGCATTTCCCAACGTACCACATTTGCCCATTGATTGATCAACAAAGGCAAATCGCGATAAGAAGAAATCCATTCCCGATAGGTATTCCATATAATGGTTTCCGAAGTCGGGCGTATGATCAATTCTTCTTCGAGTTTGGCGCTAGGATCAACAACAACGCCAGTGCCGTTGGGATCATTCATCAAACGGTGGTGCGTAACGACGGCGCATTCTTTTGCGAAGCCTTCTACATGCTCAGCTTCTTTGCTCAAGAAGCTTTTCGGAATGAAAAGAGGAAAATAAGCGTTTTGATGTCCAGTTTCCTTAAACATCTTGTCTAATTGCGCTTGCATTTTTTCCCAAATGGCAAAACCGTAAGGTTTAATCACCATACAGCCTCGAACAGCAGAATTATCCGCCAATCCTGCTTTTTTTACAATGTCAATGTACCATTTCGAATAGTCTTCCGACCTACTGGTTATCTCCTTTGCCATAACTTGAAGTTGGTATGTTATTTGTTTGTTTATAGGTGAAATAACCTAAAAAACGTTAAAAAGGTTTCAAATCTTGTATTTTAGGCCACAAATTTAGAAATTTAGTTCTAACTTTTATTAAAGTGTCTGAAGATTACCACATAATAAACCAACTTATCATGAAAAAATTCCCCTTTTATTTTATCGCATTATTGCTTATGGGTTCAGTATCAGGCGCATTTGCACGATGATGTTTACTTTAATCCTTCAGAAGACATTATCGAAAAAACTTCTTCAGCCAAGGAATCCAAGGCTGTCGAATCTTCTGAAATTTACGACGGTGAAGAAGAACTAGCTTACTATTCCGAGGAAGATAATAAGAATGTTAGACGTTCTAATGATAATGACTACGATTTTTACTATACTTCTAGAATACGACGTTTTAACAGATCTTACAGTGGCTTCAACTATTACGATCCTTGCTACGTAGATGCTTACTACTATAATCCTGCTTATACAACAGGTTCTACGATTTATGTGACGAACTATTCCTCTAGACCACAAAACACTTATATCGTGTGCGATCCTTATACAGGAGCCATAACGACCGTGGTTGCTCAGCCTAATTATGGCAATAGCTTTAATGCTTATGGCTATAACTATGCAGGATATAACGTCAATAACTACAGCACTTATGGTACAGGATTCAATGGCTACAATGCTTATAACGATCCTTTCTACTGTGCTCCAGGGTATGGAAATACTTATACTGGCGGCTTCGGCAATACTGGCGGTGTGCCTAATGGTTCTTTCCAAGGGACTACTTACAATTATAATGGCCCTAGAGGTGCTAGCTCTTCTAATGCTCCTACGTCTACTAGCTCTCCTACGATTTCAAATCCAAGAGATTACTCCAATGGAGAGACGTTTACTACTGGAGGAGGTGCTCCAAACAAGCCAACTCTTGGCAAAGGAAAAAGTAATAACGAACCTACGACGGTAAAAAGTAATTCTGGCCCAACGTTCCAAACTACGAGACCTAATACAACTAAGCCACGTAATACAACCGTTGCTCCACCAAGGCCAAAGACTAGTAAGATTAGCTTAGGAAAAGGAAAGGCTAAGGCAACGCCTACCCGACCTAAAAGTTCTACGTTTACAAAGCCAAGCCCACGACCAAAGAGCAATTACACGGCTCCAAAATCTACGCCTAGGACTTACTCTAAGCCAAAGACTTCTACGCCTAGCCGCTCCTACTCTGCTCCAAGAAGCAGTGGAAGCTCTAGTAAATCTTCACCTTCAAGAAGTGTATCTCCAAGAAGAGGTGGCAAATAAGAGGTTAACCTCTACAAGTATATAATAAATGACGAGAGGGTGAAATTACATTGTAGTTTCACCTTTTTTATTTTAGTTTTGCATTGATTTTTCGACGCTTCGCTTGAAAAGACTCAAGACGGCTGCGCCATCTAAAGAATTAGGAATTACGAGTTAGGAATTACGAGTTACCGTTTTGGCGAGAATTGTACGTGATAAACGTAAATTTTCAACCTTCGAAAAACGATTGAGTTGAGAGGTAAGAATTAATCGAACGACACTTTTACATCAAAAAAAACTTCTATGAAAATCAATATATCTTTCTGCTTAGCCCTTTGTTTCTTCCTAGTAGCGGATCTATTTGGACAAAGTGATGTTGATGCTTTGCGTTATTCCACGACTAGGCACACAGGAACGGCAAGGAGTATGAGTATGGCCGGTTCATTTGGTGCAGCAGGAGCCGATTTTTCAAGTCTTAGCGGGAATCCTGCTGGGTTAGGGCTTTACCGCTCTTCTCAAGCCATGATTACTTTCAAAAATTTCTTGGCGCATACGAATAGCGAATTTGATAATCAACAATTCAAGGATAGTCGAAATAGTTTTACAGCAGGCAACTTTGGCGTTGTTTTCTCTAAATTGAGGAATCAGAAACCAGAGGAGCGATTGAGCCCTAAATGGCGTGCTTTAAATTTTGGCATAGGTTTTAACCAAATGGCTAATTATGCCAAGGAATTTTCTTTTAATGGCCTTACTAGAGGAACGATAGCCGAGTATTATGTGGCTTCTGCTACTGGAAATACGGAAGCTCAGTTGAGAGGCTTAGCTGGTTTGGCTTATCAAACGGGAATTATTTATCAAGAGCCGTTTGGAAGTACGAACTATACGGCGGATTTAGATGCTTATGACACCGTACAAAAGCAACTTACTAGTACCTCACGAGGACGAATCAATGAGGTTGATTTTTCTGTTGGAGGTAACTATAATGACAAACTATATGTAGGTGCAACGGTTGGCGTATCGCTCCTAGAGTATTCGGAAACAACAAATTACCAAGAAGAAGATAGACTTGAAATCGACAGCAATTTTATCAATTTAGAGCAGAATGTTGATTTTATTTCTAGTGGTGCAGGGCTTAATCTCAAACTAGGTGCTATTTATCGTATCCAACCTTGGTTACGCGCTGGCGTTTCTATTAATTCTCCTACGCGATACAATCTTTCTGATGACTATTTTGAGATCATGTATTCTACGCTCCTTCTTCAAGGCTCAATTGATTCTTATCAAGCTCCTATAGAAGAATTTAGAAATATATTTGACTATAAATTGACAACGGCATGGAAACCTATGGTTAGCATAGCTGCTTTTATTAAGAAAAAAGGATTTATTAACCTTGATGTAGAATGGGCGAATTACAAGGGGATGCGGTTGAATTTTGGCGATGAAGATCCGAGTTATGCGATTATAGCTCAAGAAATAAATGATCTTATTCGAGCAAAATATCGAGGAGCCTTCAATATTCGATTAGGAGGAGAGTATGCAAAAGAACGATTTCGGGTGAGAGGAGGCTACGCAATCCATATGAGTCCTTTCAGCAAAAATGTACTGGTAGAACGTAGAGCGTTTCAACAATATACTGGTGGTTTGGGGTATTACTTTAAAAGGGTTCACCTTGATTTGGCCTATGTATTGGGTAGAAATGGAGAAAGCTACGTCCCCTACGATGTAACGGATTCCCCTAATACTCAGCTCGTAAAGAATGAGCAGTACGATCATAGCATCGCCTTGACCATAGGTGTTCGATTTTCCAGATAAAGTTGGACTTCAATCTAACTCTCCAATATCCTTTGGCCGCTGTTCAAACAAGGTCAAAGGATATTTTTTTGTAGTAAGCACAAAAAAATAAAGGGATTGATTTTCCAATCAATCCCCCTTAGAGATGAAAAGACAACTATACAAAAGTTATTTTGAGTCGTTGTCCAAAGAATGCAGTGATGAACACCACATCCTCACCTAACCAATAAATATTAAACACCTAGTCTTTATTTCAATGTTGATAAATCAAAGTTCCGAATTTTATTTCAAAAAACCATACATTTTTTGACTTTTTTAAAATTAATACACTATCAATGGAAAACAAGCCAATAAATTTATGGTTTATTTTTTTGTCAATTTACAAAATAGTGCCGTAGGGCTTTAACTTCTCCACCATATTTCATTTCAAAATTTCCTGTACAGCAAAATTTTATACAAATAAAAAACTTTTCAGACACCTTCCACAAACTTATTTTCGCAATAGGAAATACATTCAAACAAAGGCAATATAGGTCACCTTAGTCATTTATTAAAAAATAAATTACATTAATGAAAAAACAAATTTATCCCAAAAAGTGGTCAGTTAGGCAAAGATTAGAGTGGCGATAAAAAAGAATAATAAACTGATTACTATTAGAACGAGCTACTAGGCGAATTAGTTCCTTCTAATGTTGTCTTTTTTACGTAAAATTTCAAAAAGAAATAAACATCATACTTTAAGTTCTGGTTATGAATAACTAAAACTACTCCTTGGCTTATAACTACCATAAAGTTAAATAAATCTGAACGATTTTGAACTTCTCCTTGTTGTTGTTTAAAAAAATTATGATTAAACCACCAAAATTATATCCAGGCGATAAAGTTGCTACCATTTCTCTTTCTTGGGGAGGTGCAGGTGATATTCCTCACCGTTACCAGGCTGGAAAAAAGCAATTAGAAGAGGTATTTGGACTTGAAGTAGTAGAAACGAAACATGCCCTTAAACCCAATAATTGGCTTTACCAAAATCCAGAAGCTAGAGCTGAAGATTTAATGGAAGCTTTTGCAGATGAAAGTATCAAAGGTATTTTCACGAATATTGGAGGAGAAGACAGCATACGCACCCTTCCTTATATTGACTTGCAGATAATTCACGACAACCCCAAAATTTTTCTAGGACTTTCAGACAGTACAGTTACCCATCTTTGTTGCTATAAAGCAGGATTGACGTCCTATTATGGCACTTCCATTCTTATTGGTTTTGCCGAAAATGGCGGCATGCATCCTTATCAGATAGAGGACATCAAACGTACCTTATTTTGTAATGAACCAACAGGCTTGATTCAACCTAGCCCTACTTGGACGAATGAAATGTTATGCTGGGAGAAACCTGAAAATCAAAAAATTATTCGAAAGCTCCATCCTTCTTCTGGATGGCGATTATTACAAGGAAAAGGTATCATCGAAGGGCCTTTAATTGGTGGTTGTATAGAAGTTTTAGAATTTTTGAAAGGGACTGACTTTTTCTTTTCCAAGGAAGATTTTGAAGGGGCTATTCTATTTTTAGAGACTTCCGAAGTAAAAATGCCGCCTGAAAATTTGCGATGGATTTTACGAAATTATGCCGCGCTAGGAGTCTTCAAAAAAATAAAAGGAATTCTCTTTGGACGTCCTCATGACAATCAATTCTGGAAAGAATATGACGATACCTTGTTGAAAGTAATCCGAGAAGAAGAGGGTATTCACAACCTTCCTATCTTAACGGGAATGGATTTTGGGCACTCTGCACCAACTTTTACCCTACCTTATGGGGTAAAAGGGCGACTTGACTGCGACAATCTAAAATTTTATCTTCCTGAGGCTCCTACTTCTTAAGTGTTTTCGGCGCTGTCGCAAGTAACGTTGGCTTTTAGCCGACATGTTGTGTTTATACGTTTACGGAACAACATGTCGACTGAAGTCAACGTTACAACTTCCTGAAGTCCACGCAACACGTCCGCCATCCCACACGATACTTCCCTCAGGCGTATCGCGTGGTTTGCTCTTTAGATTTTGCTTGCTCTTCTTGGCTCTAGCTTGACAAGCTCAGGAATTAAGAAGTATTTGCTACGTTCTACTAGCCTTTTGTTATGGTTTGGGGATTCCACTCAATCACACCCTAAATCTACTACAGATTGCGGATCATTATTAGGAAAACACATGCCAGAAAGTACCGAATCGGGTTCGTATCGTTTCAAGTTCGGATCGTAAAGTGCTGTCTCTAAAAAAGCCGTGATGGCGTCAATTTCTCCATCAGACAAATTCAACGGTACGAATTGAGGACTGAGATTTTCAACTTCTTCAACATCAGGTACAGCAGCATTTTTATAAGCCACAACTTCTCTGATAGAGGTGAAAGTACCACCATGTCCATAAAATGGCGAATCGGCCAAATTATACAGTTGAGGTACCTTAAACTTGTAATTGTCCGCTGGATTTTGAGTAAAGCCGCCTCGCCCTAGATGAGCGGGATCCCCTATAATATCCCCATAAATTCCCTGTCCATCCAAATCAGCCATGCCTAGAGCATGAAAATTCATCGTACTTAAAGCTGGGCCAGTATGACAGGAGGAGCAATTTGCTTTGCCAAAGAATAAAATAGCACCCTCTTTCTCCTGATCCGTCATACTCGCTTCCTCTCCACGCAGCCAACGTTGAAAAGGTGCTTGATTCGCTAAGAGAACACGCTCATATGCTGCCATGGCAAGGCCTCCGACAGTATCCGTATATCTTTCATTTTCAGGAATATCAGGAAAGGCCGCATCAAAAAGACTCTTATACCCTGCTGCTATGATCATATCCTCATCACATTTCATTCTATGGACGTCAAGTCCTGCTATTGCTTGCGTTTCTAGCCCTTCATATCCTAGGAAATTCGCTTCTTTGGGTGAGCCGACGGCCCATTGTGCTTCTGTACCTACATTTAAATTCGTAGCTCCAAATTGGCCATTCCACAAAAGATTGGATTGGTAAGCAGCATTCATGGCAGAGGGGCTTCGAATAGGTTGGACATCAAGATCTTCGGATGAATACGCAGGATTTTTTTCTCGACCTTCTCCCTTGGCACCATAACCTACGCCTCCGTCCCCAATACCTTGTTGTCGTCCTGCCTGAAATCCTGCTGCTGCGGAATGACAAGAAGCACAAGAATAGGTTCCGTTTCCATCGGCATGTTCTGCCAAGACAGCCATACCCGGCTCATGAAATAAAATTTTCCCTAAATCCACCTTAGCTTGTGTCAATGGATTTCTTGGATCCTGTGGTATGTTTGCAAAGTCATCACTATTCGGAAGAAGAAAAAAAGAAACGCCCTGCTCGTTCGAAGCTGCTAGTAATTCCTCATTCAATTCAAGATCTAAAGTTGAGGTTAGTTTATCTTTTTTACATCCTGACCATAGTAGGCTAGAGACTAAAAAAAGGAATACAAGTTTTTTAAAGTTCATTGTTTGGCCTATTTTAATTTATTGTAGGATAGATTTTTATGCTTAAAATGTCGTTTGTACGACAATTTTAAGAAATTGACATCGAAAACCAATTAAATGAAAAACATTTAATCACAAATACAACGAAAAAAATGGTGTTAATATTGTACTAAATGGTCAATAAACATCTACAAACAATATAATTGTCTTAAAGAAAAGTACAAAACGACAGGATTTCAAAAAGAGCGTCTTATCTGAAAAAAAGCGGAATTTTTTAAACGACTAGTGGAGTTTCATTCTTTTTTATTTTACACTGAAAAAGGCCATTTAGTTGCATTAAAAACCTTTAAAAATCCATGATAGGAGGGATTCTTTTTAGTCTCAACCAATAAGGTTTTGCTTCTATTTCTTGCTTTAAGCCGTAAAGGAATACCTATCAACTCTTGATAAAAACAAAGGAGGCAAATAATTAGCAAAACATATAATCAATAAGGATCAACATCTACATTTACACGAAGCTGTGTTAGGCCTTTTTTACTTTTCACCTCAACTTCTGTAGCTCGAATCAGTTTTTTGGCAAGCGTGATGACATTCATTTTTCGTTCGAGTTTGATGACAATATCCATCAAATAATAATTACGAACGCGTGGTACACCGGGTTCTGCTGGGCCTAAAATTCGTTGCCCTAATTTTTCACGTAGGGCATTGGCGAAAAGCGTAGCAGCACCATCCACTAAATGCTTTTTTTTATGTTTTAAGGTAATTCGAATTAAGCGATAAAATGGGGGATATAAAAATTTGTGCCGTTCTTCCTCTTCTCGCTTGAAGAAATTAGTAAAGTCATTGTTAATGACCTCTTGCAAAATAGGATGCTTCGTATTAAATGCTTGAATGACGACCTTTCCTTGCTTATGCTTCCTTCCTGCTCGTCCACTCACTTGGGTGATGAGTTGGAAGGCTCTTTCATTAGCTCTAAAATCAGGAAAATAAAACAACTGATCCGCACTCAAGACACCAACTAACCCAACGTTATCAAAATCTAGTCCTTTGGTGACCATTTGCGTTCCTACAAGAATATCTATCTTTTTATCTTCAAAAGCAGTGATAATCTTTTGATGGCCATTCTTAGATCGTACACTATCCCAATCCATTCGAGCGATTTTCGCATCAGGGAGATAGATTTTTAGTTCATCCTCTATTTTTTCAGTACCAAAACCCTTGATAATAATTTTAGCACTCCCGCATGCCTTACAGTCAACGAGTACAGGCGTTTGGTAGCCACAATAATGACAACGAAGATTATTGGCATATTTATGATAAGTCAAACTCACATCACAATTCACGCACATCGCTGTCCAACCACAAGTTTCACAATTAAAAGTTGGCGCATAGCCTCGTCTATTTTGAAAAAGGATGGCTTGTTCCCCTCGCTCCAAGGCTACTTTCAATTCATCCAATAAGACACTCGTAAAATGCGATTTCATCTTTTTCTGAGTCGTCTCTTTCGCTGCATCTGCTACACAAACTTCCGGTAGTTTTAAACCACCATATCTCGACATCATTTTTACGAGGCCATATTTTCCTTGTTTAGCATTGACGAAGGTTTCTAAAGATGGCGTAGCTGTCCCTAGTAAGGTTTTTGCTTGATAAAGATGTGCTGCATAGATGGCGGTATCTCTTGCATTATACCTAGGAGCAGGATCCTGTTGTTTGTACGAAGGATCATGTTCTTCATCAACGATAATTAAATCCAGTTTTTTGAAAGGCAATAAAAGCGACGAACGAGCGCCAATAATGATCGGTTTTCCTTCGAGGGCTTGGTGCCACATCTCCACACGCTCATTATTATTTAGTTTTGAATGATAAACAGCGACTTTATCTCCAAATACTTTTTGTAAACGCATGATGATTTGAGCCGTCAATGCTATTTCGGGCAATAAATAAAGAACTTGCTTACCTTGTTCTATGGCTTCTTCGATTAATTCCATGTACACCTGCGTTTTACCGCTGCCCGTTACACCATGGAGAAGTGTGGTGTTTTTATCAATAAAAGATTGTTTCACTTCTAGTAAAGCCCGAACTTGCTCTCCCGATAGCTCAAAACTTCCTATTAAGTCATCTTCAAACTTATTTAAGCGGCTAACTTCTTTTTCATAAATTTCAAAAATGCCTTTTTTCTGTACTTGCTTGACTTGCTCATTCGTTACATCAAAGGTTTGACAAAGATCACTCTTACGAACAACTTCCTGATTTCTTGATAGTTGAATAAAACCGAGCAAAGCATCCAATTGCTTTTTCGCTCGATTTCCTATCAATTCAAATGCTTTTTTAAGCGTATCAGGATCGGAACGATAAGGTTCTGCTAAACGAACATAGGCTACTGTTCTAGGTTTGAATTTGAGTTTTAATTCTTCTTGTAAGACAATAACGCCCTTGGCTAACAATTCGTTAATCAAGGGGTAAACCGTTTTCTGATTGAGGATTTTCTGTAT
>JAHDHB010000186.1 GCA_020631545.1 Saprospiraceae bacterium
ATAATAAAGCGATAATCTTCCTTAGGAACCATAGTAAATTCATACCTTTTCCAATCCTCATGGGCAATCGGTTTCGACTGCCCCAACAATTGTTTTCTTTGGCAAAGTTCGTGCCCACCCCAGATTCGAAGTTTTACGGGCAAATTAAAATCGGCATAAGTAGGAGAACGTGCGAGATGAATACTAAAGACATAGCACTCATTTTTTTGAAGAGGTTCATTCAGCATTTGGGCGACAAATTCCCTTGTTTCATCGGAGCGAGTCGTCAAGCCCAAGAAAGATTTTCCATCAGCAGGCTCATTATCAACCTCCCAAAAACCAGGCAAAATATCAGGCGTTGAGTATACTCCACAAGCCTCCCAACCATCAGGTACGGCGGCATCCCTTGGCAAACCCTCAAAAGAAGGATTTTCCAAGGCTATTTGGCCTAGTACACAAGTAGGGAAGGCAAAAAGTAAAAAGAAGTATAGTAAACGTTTGTTCATGCCTTATTTATCATTCCTTAAGTGCAAAATATAAAAAATCCAACTAATATTTTGCTATTTTGTAGAAATTTATTAGATATTTTGGTGGTTACCAGTTTCTACCATTCAAACATACAATATCGTCTATACATAAAAAAACTGTAAAACATAAGCTTGTGACTTCAATGAAGTATTTGCTTATTTTGTTTCTAAATTAAAAAAATCTTAGGGAATTTTTAGCGAATTGAAGAACTCCTTAGTTTCAATACTAGAGTTCTGCTTAAATAGTTTCAAAAAATTAGTAATTTCGCAGAAATTTCTAAACAGCAAGTTCTTAAGTTGAGTTCAATCAAAAGAAAATATGGGGATACAAGTAGGCAAATCCATTCAATCTAAAAATAGACCGAACCACCTTTATGCTATTACAAGTGTGGCTCTAGTCCTATTTATGGTAGGCCTGTTTGGATTGATTGTGCTCCATGCACACCAACTTGTCCGCTATTTTAAGGAGAATGTGGTCATTATGATAGAGCTCAAAGATAGTGCCTCGGATACTAAAGTTTTTGCCTTTCAAAAACAACTAGAAAGCGCTTCGTTTATAAAAACCAATTCGGTAAAACTAGTAGATAAAGAAGAAGCCGCTTCGATTATGCGGAAAGAATTTGGAGAAGAACTCATCCTATTTGGTGCTAATCCCTTTTTTGATGCTATCAATTTTAATGTAAAATCCAATTACATGGAGCCTGATAGTCTGCTTGCTATTTCAGAAGAAATTCGAAGGAATGATTTTGTACATAACGTTTTTTATCAAGAAGCACTTGCGGCTGATATTTCCTCGATGGTACGGAATTTAGCCATTTTTACCTTTTTTCTCTCCCTCCTCTTTATTTTGATTGCCATTACCTTAATTAACAGTACCGTGAAGCTTTCGCTCTATGGAAATCGCTTCCTAATCAAGAATATGCAGCTTGTCGGAGCTTCTTGGGATTTTATTCGCCGTCCTTACCTAGCAAGGAGTATCAAAAACGGTTTATGGAGTGGGGCAATGGCCATTTTTATCCTTTTATTGACGCTTATTTTTGCACAACGCACCATGCCAGAATTAATGGAACTAAGCCATCCTATTAGCTTTTCACTTCTTTTTTTACTACTCCTTGGTTTAGGTGTCTTCATCTCTTGGGCAAGTACTTATTTTCGTGTACACAAGTACTTGAAAATGCGACTAGATGATCTCTACTAATGTCAAGTTAGAAGAAGCACGAGTTTCTATTTTTTATTAAAATCACTAATCCTATCTACGACTATCGCGCTTAAGCACATTTCTTGCAAGGAGAAGGTTTTTTTTGCCTATCTGGTAGTAATGGCTTGTTTTTTACTCAAAACGTTCTTTAAATGGAGTGATAAATCGTTCATTTCTAGAATAAATAGCAAATACAATACGCTTGAATTGATGCTTGAATTTTCCTTCAAGGGCTTCTTGAAACAAAGCTGCTATATCATCAGGTTCGTTTTGGAAAACACCACAACCCCACGCTCCAAGTACAAGTGTTGGATGTTGGTGTTTCAAGGCTAAAGCTAGGACTTTTTCAATCCTTTGTTCCATATACGGAAGTATTTTAGGGATGTTATGCGGCTCATTTCGCTTCACAACACCAGTATTGACCGCAGGAGAAGTCAATATAGTAACGGGTACAGGCTCTTCCAGTCCATCTCCATTTTTATCCTTGAATAGAGGTACATTTGGCGCATAAATCATATTATCCGTATAAAGACAAGATTTTGTTTTACGGTGAATATCATAATACGCACTCGCCTTAAGCAGGCAATTATATAATCCAGAAACTCTAGCGATGCTCTCTTCTTGTGCTTGTGCACCATTTAGAAATCCACCGCCTGGGTTTTTAGCAGAGGCAAAATTTAAGCAAAAAATGGATTCCTCTCCATCAGCATGTAATCTTCTAATCGCTTTGGTAGTTGTTTCACCGGTTACCTCTATTTGAGTCTCGTAGGCATTGGAGGAAAAGGATAAATCCGCGACTAATTCATCCAATTCTTCTCCTAGGTAGAATGTAGTATTTTGTTCAGCTTCTTTTTGTAAGCGTTTGATAGATATTTGATGACCATTTTTACTTACGTAATGGCCACGTTTCATGGCTTCTAGGGTGTCTTTAGCGGTAAGTATTCGTTTACTCTTTTGCATGTGATATTTTTTGTGCTTTATGGACTTCAAAAAATGAACAACTAGACTTTGGATAAAGTTCCTTTTCTTTAAATGAGACCACTCTAATAAGGCTCTTCTTCAAGATACGATGTAAGATTTAAGAAGTATAGTTTTTATTATTTGCTAGTAAATAGTAGTTTACGAAATAGTAGTTTTCTGCATCTTACATCAAAAATCTTATTTTGTTAATAAAGAGTACTTACATAACTCATCCGAATTCTCTTTCCTGCTTGTTCAAGTGTACAATAGTGTGCATTAGAATCATAAACAAAACGATAAGGGGTAGCTTCCTGAAATGGATGCTCCGTTTTATACAAATGCTGAAAATCAATGGCTCCAGTAGGGGAAATACGATCTATTTGAAAAAGGCCGTTTTTACCTGATTTCTGGAGTTGAAACCACGCACCAGCACCTATACCGCTAAGCCATTGAGCATTGGCCTTTAAATGTGGTGGTTTTTGAGGTTCTTGAGTACAACCCATCCCATTCTCTTGATAAATATGTTGTGGAGGAGTAGCGATAAAACCACCTAATACATCCTTAAGCACCCCCAAACGGCTCGCTTTGAAAAATTCGATTTTCCCCTGTTCAACTTTATAGATAAGGCCTTGTTCGGCAGCATTTAAGACATTCCCTAAAGGCGAAGGCGTAAGGGTAATTCGATAAGCGTTTTTTAGTCTAGGCCAAGCCTTAAGAAGGCTATTTTTTAAGGTATCGGCTACAAATCTAGAGCAGTTGGAAGCTTTTGAAGCAAATGGACTATAAGGAACACTACCCTGCTGCTGTAAACTTGTAATAAACTGCTTGGCTTTGGAATAATCTACTTGATAATTTATGGAGGCTAAAAGGCGTCCATAGCCATGAGTAATCGGATCATTGGCGCCAAGATAGAGCAATATTTCTTCTAGATTCCTAAGCTTTCCATTTGAAAAATCACCTTTTATAGGGAGAGCAACTTCGGGATCGGTTAAAGAACCTCTGACTCTACCCTTTCCTAAAGGTGTGATATAGCGTCCAAAATCGAAAAATTCAGCTAGGCCGGTATTATTATCAAGTAAAACTAAAGCGGAATGCCCAGCTCGATATTTCCCCCCTTTATTAAGACGAACTTTAGATAACCATTTATTGTAACCTTCCTCCGTGCCTGACACATAGACATCTGGCCAAGAAAGGGGGATTATTGTGCCTGTACTTATCATTTTTATCTGTATAAATCTATTAATGAACAGAAAGATTGCTTGCAAAACCTATCGTAGATACTTGGCCAGAAGCCCTATCTTCGTACATCATTTGCGTACTTGTAGATGATTTGTGAATGGAAGTAATACTCAAGGTTTGTAAAAATACACGTTCTGTTATTAAATTGGAAAAGGGATCGCCTTCTCCTGCTGTTTTGTGGAACTTTCGGATGGCATTTACTTCATAGTTTGACTGCTTTTCTTGCCAAGCTTTAAACCATTGTTCTCTTTTTGCGCGCATAGTAGGATCGTACAAAGGCACAGAAGACCAAATTGCCGGTTGCTTGGGATCTAATGCTCGGATATAACGATGAGTTCCATCCCAAAGCAATTCTTTTAAGAAAAAAACGTCTTCCCAATCAACCATAATTAGCGTGAAAGGCTCGATTTCTTCCAGATTACAGTTTCGCAAAAAAGCATTGCCAGAATCTGCTGCCAAGGCATCAAGCACCACTAGCCCGCGACTTTTTCTGTAAGGAAAATGACGTTTATGAGGTTCAAATGCGCCATTTAATAGACAAATAATTCTAGTCTCTTTCGAAATGCCAATCCAAGAACCGCCTTGCATGTCCTTGGGGTAGATAAGTTCTTTTTTCCCTTTTTTATAGACTTTCGGTGCCTCAATGCTCTTTCTTCCAATGCCTTCATCTCGGTTGGAAGTAAGGATGAAATTGTTGTTTTGAAGAGGAAGATAAGTTACTGTACACATATTTATAATTTAGACAAATCTACAACGAAACCTTTTAACCCTTTGTCCTTTACATCGGCTAAATAAGAATCAGCGGTTTTGCGATCAGGGAAAGGCCCTAAAATGACCTTATACAATGAAGTCCCGTCACTTTTAGTATGCAAGGCAACTATGATGTTTTTGTACCATTTAGCTTGTAAGCCTCCCACTTGCCTAAGGAGTGTTTTATGCTTCGCATACATGCCTAATTGTACGCCAAAACCGACTTTTGGTTGTTCGTAAACCTGAATTTTATATAAATTGTGATCTGGGTTACCCAATTGGGGTACGGGTTTACTTACTTCTGTAGAAGAATTCACGGTTTTTACTGGTCGCGGGAGTGGTTTGGAAGGTGCTGGAACTGGCGGCGCTTCGCTGATCTTCTTTTTTCGACTGAGAACCTCTAATTTAACCTTTACAATCCCGTCCAATTCCATATCAATAACCTTGGCCGCTTTCCTTGATAAATCAACGATGAACCCTTTTACAAAAGGACCTCTATCATTGACGGTTACTTCTACAGACTTGTTATTTTTTTGATTGGTTACCCTTATTCTTGTTCCGAAAGGTAAGGTTTTATGCGCTGCCGTTAATAGATTCTTGTCATATTTTTCACCACTAGCCGTTTTACTTCCTTGAAATTTATCGGAGTAATAGGAAGCCATACCCATTTCCGTTTGCGCATTGGTGCATTGTACAAATATAAATGCAAAAAGGATGAAGGATAATTTAATTTTCATGTTCTTGTCTTATTTTATTCTAACGACAAACCTACAACAAATATTGCATTATTTTGTTTCTTTAAGCGAAATTGTGAACTTTGGGTACATCTTGTAGCGGGTATTCCTACTTTCTTCTAAATTGGCGTAATTCTTAGCTCATTTCAAGGTTCCCTTTTAAAAATTAGGTATATTTGGCGATTACAATTTTTACTAAAAACCCATAGAAAAAATCCTTGCTAATGAGCAAACTAAAATCAATCGTATTGTTACCTATCTTTCTTTTGTTATTGGTAGTTGATTGCCTAAATGCACAAGAAAAAAAGGACGATAAAAAATGGGATGTGGCTAATCCTCCCTTAGATTTAGAAGAAAAGACCTTTACCACAAATGAAGGTACTTGGATGAACCTTGATGTTAGTCCTGATGGTAAGTTTATTGTATTTGATCTACTTGGAGATATTTATAAAATACCTATAACTGGGGGCACAGCTAAAGTGCTTCGTGAAGGATTGCCTTTTGAAGTGCAACCCCGATTTAGTCCTGATGGTAAAAAAATCCTTTTTACGAGTGATGCTGGAGGGGGAGATAACATATGGTGTATGAAGTCAGACGGCTCTGATGCCAAGCAAGTGACCAAGGAGAAATTCCGCTTGTTGAATAATTCTTATTGGATGCCTGATGGCGAATATTTTGTTGCTAAAAAACACTTCTCTTCTACACGTTCCCTAGGTGCAGGTGAGATTTGGCTATACCATATTTCTGGTGGAGACGGAGTTCAACTGACCAAGAAGAAAAATGAACAGCAAGATGTTGGTGAACCTTGTGTGTCACCTGACGGACGCTATGTCTATTTTAGCGAAGATATGTACCCTGGTGGTATGTTTTTATACAACAAAGATCCTAACAAGCAGATTTATGTCATCAAACGCTATGACCGTGAGAAGGGGAAGTTGGAGCGCGTAGTTGGAGGACCAGGAGGTGCTGCTCGGCCACAAGTTTCTCCTGATGGAAAATACTTGGCGTATATTCGTAGAGTAAGAACAAAGACAGTCCTCTACGTTCATAACTTAGAGACAGGAGAAGAGCAACCTGTTTTTGATAATTTGAGTAAAGACCAGCAAGAGGCTTGGGCGATTTTTGGGGTTTATACTGGGTTTAATTGGATGCCCGACAGCAAAAATATCGTTATTTGGGGGAAAGGGAAATTGTGGAATGTAAATTCTATTTCTGGTGAAGCAAAGGAAATTCCTTTCACCGTAAATGCCAAGCACCAAATGGCTAAAACCCTACGCTTTAAACAAGAAGTGGCTCCAGATAAATTTGATGTCAAAACTATTAGGCACGCTACGACTTCTCCTAACGGAAAACTACTTGTATTCAATGGTGCTGGGTATTTGTGGAAGAAACAATTGCCGAATGGGAAGCCTTCAAGATTGACGAAAGGAACAGACTTTGAATACGAACCGTCTTTTTCCCCTGATGGAAAAACCATTGTTTTTACGACTTGGAATGATAAAGAGCTAGGAACAATAATGAAAGTCAGTGCTAATGGTGGGACACCAGTTAAAATATCGAATCAAAAAGGCATTTTTAGACAGCCTTCCTTTTCACCGAATGGCCAACACATCGTCTATAAAAAGGAAGGAGGGAACAGTCATATGGGTTACACACATAGCAAAAAAGCAGGGATTTACTGCATGAAAGCTGATGGTAGCCAAGTAACGCTTGTGATTGACAAAGGGACGCATCCTCGATTCGACAAGGAAGGAAAACGTATTTTTTTCCAAACAGGTGGAGGAATGGATAAGAAATACAACAGTTGCAAACTGGATGGATCGGACGAAAAAGTTATCTTAAAAGCTAAGTATGCGCAGCAATTCACGCCTAGCCCCGATAATAAGTGGATTGCTTTCTCTGAGTTGTATAAGGTCTACATCATGGCCATGCCGAAAACGGGAAATACTATTGATTTGAACAAAGACACCAAGGCATTGCCGCTAACCCAAGTCGCTAGAGATGCTGGAATTAGCTTGCATTGGGCTGGAGATAGCAAGAAATTGCATTGGACATTAGGTGATGAATATTTTACCAATGAATTGAAAGATCGTTTTCTCTTTATGGAAAATGCACCTGATAGCCTTCCTCCAATGGATACTGTAGGATTGAAAATTGGGTTGACACTTCCTTCAGACAAGCCCAAAGGTAAAATCGTCTTCCAAAATGCAAGAATCATCACGATGGATGGTGATAAAGTTATTGAAAATGGTAGTATTATTATTGATGGAAATCGAATTCTCGAAGTCGGAGAAACCTCATCCGTCAAAATTCCTTCGGATGCTAAGGTGATTGATGCGGAGGGTAAGACGATAATGCCAGGGTTTGTTGATGTTCATGCGCACTTGGGAACATGGAGGAATGGGCCTAGTCCACAAAAACAGTGGTCTTACTATGCAAATCTTGCGTATGGTGTAACGACTACACACGATCCTTCTACGACGACCGAAATGGTGTTTTCCCAATCGGAAATGGTGAAAGCGGGGCATATGATTGGGCCTAGGATTTTCTCTACAGGAACCATATTATATGGTGCTGATGGTGACTTTAAAGCCGTTATCAATAGTTTGGATGATGCACGTTCCGCATTGCGACGTATGAAGGCTTTTGGGGCATTTTCTGTAAAAAGTTATAACCAACCTCGACGCAATCAGCGGCAACAGGTCATCAAAGCAGCGCAAGAATTGGAAATGATGGTTGTTCCCGAAGGTGGTTCCTTCTTTTTTCACAATATGAGCATGGTAGCCGATGGGCACACAGGTGTTGAGCACAATATCCCTGTTGCTCCATTATACAAAGATGTTCTAGAGTTTTGGGGCGCTACGCAAACCGGAAACACCCCTACCCTTGTCGTCAACTATGGTGGTATTAATGGGGAGTACTATTGGTATCAAAAAACCAACGTTTGGGAGAAAGAACGTTTGCTTAATTTCACGCCTAGGGCTATTGTTGATTCTCGTGCAAGGCATCGTACCATCATTCCTGATGAAGAATATGAGAATGGCCATATCCTAGTCTCAAAATCCTTGAAAAAGCTGAATGATTCAGGAGTACGGATCAATCTTGGCTCCCACGGACAGTTGCAAGGATTAGCCGCACATTGGGAGTTTTGGATGTTTGCACAAGGCGGTATGACGAACCTAGAAGCGCTTCGATCTGCTACCCTGAATGGTGCTGCTTATATCGGAATGGATCATGAGATTGGCTCGATAGAAAAGGGAAAACTAGCGGATTTAATTGTTTTAGACAAAAATCCTTTAGATGATATTCAGAATACCGAATTCATCAAATATACGATGCTCAATGGTCGTTTATACGATGCTGAATCCATGAATGAGATAGGAAATTACGATAAGCCAAGAGACAAGTTTTACTGGGAATTACCAAACTACAACAGTAATTTCCCTTGGCATGAACATACGCATAGTTTTATGGAACATCGATGTAGCTGTGGAAACTAAATAATTTAAGAAATAAGATGTAAGAAATGCGATGTGGTTTCTTACATCTTATTTCTTACATCTTACATGTTTTTTTCTTCCTCCTTTTTTTCTTCTTCTGGTTCCGCAAAAAAGCGATTGTGTAATATTAGAATGGACGCAGCACCAATAAAAATAGCGGAGTCCGCGATATTAAAAATAGCACTAAAGAAATGAAAACGTTCCCCACCAATCCAAGGAAACCATTGGGGAAATGTACCTTCAAACATTGGGAAATAGAGCATGTCGATGACTTGCCCATGTAGCCATGGGGTGATAGCGGTAGGACTGACATTCCCCTCTAGCAGTACGCCATAAAACACACTATCAATGCCGTTGCCTATTGCTCCACCTAAAATAAGGGCAAGGCTAATAAGCAGCCCTTTATTGGCTAAATGCTTGACTTGCCAATAGAAGAAATACCCCAAACCAGTGATCGCTAGTATGCGGAAAATAGATAAAAAGAGCTTTCCATATAAGTTGTCCAGCTTTATTCCAAAGGCCATCCCCTCATTCAAAATGTAATGGATTCTAAACCAATCATCAAAGATGATGATTTCTCCATTGAAACCCATGTCCATATTAAAATAGACCCACATCTTCAAAGCTTGGTCGATGAGGATGACGAATATAACGATAAGATAGTAGTGAATTGCTTTCATTACTGTATTTTGATTCATTGTAGAGCGCAAAAATACAATTTTTTACCACTGTTTAGTAGCTGCTTAGACAGAAGTCGTAAAAAAGTGGACAAATTGAGGCGGAAAGTAGTGATTGACGGGGATATAAAAGGAAAATTATTCTAATTAATTCAGTGTGGGATAACAATAAGTCGAATTTTTAAAACCCAATTAAGATTGTAGTTCGCGATAGTTTAGTTATCGGGAATAGAAGGATTGTATATCATTAGAATGTCGATTTTTCGAAGAAAAATCAAGTCGTTAAAGGACAGTCTGTCTATACCCTCTACTCCCGATTACTATCGCGGACTACATAGTAGTGGCTTTGCCACGTTAGGATATTCCTAACGATAGTCCACTTCAAAATCTGCCGATACGAAGTTTTTTAGTATATTTCGCCCAGAAAAATACAACCATGCTAAAAAAAGCCTTGCACTACTTCTCTGAAAAGCCTTATTTGGGATTAGGCATTGTGCTGTTTTTCCTAGGAATTATATTGGGTTATCCACAAGTTTTGCAGCAAAATCCACGTTCTTCACACACTTGGAGGCAGTCGGATGGTTCTTCATTGGCTGCGAATTATTATCGTAGCGATTTGAAGTTTTTTAAGCCACGAATGTATAATCGACAGCAAGCAGATGGCTATATGGTGGGGGAATTCCCAGGCACTTACTTTTTAGCGGCTATAGGGTATAAAGTTTTAGGTATTCAACCTTGGATTTTGCGAAGTATCCATGGTCTATTTTTTTTTCTGGGGTTGTTGGCACTATATAAAATTACGGTTCATTTTACCGCTACCCAATGGCTAGGATTTGCCTTGCCAGTTCTCTTTTTTTCGGCTCCCGTACTTACATTTTATGGCACTACAGCTTTGCCCGATGTGCCTGCCTTCGGTGCTTTACTCGTTGGATGGGCTTGCTTTTGTAAATATTTAGAATCTAAACGCTTGAAATGGTGGTGGATGGCTTGCGCTGCGTTTTCTTTAGCAGGTCTTTTGAAGGTGACAATGCTGATGAGTGTTGGTGCTTTGGGCTTGATGTTTTTGATGGAATGGCTAGGATGGTTTACTTTTCAAGAAAAGAAGTTGTTTCCTGATTTTAAGGATAGTATGCTAGGGTTTGGAGGCGTTTTGGCATTGGTAGGTGCTTGGTATGCAGGATCTAT
>JAHDHB010000187.1:0-272 GCA_020631545.1 Saprospiraceae bacterium
CAATTATTGAAACTTTTCACTTGCCACTCCTAAGGTAAAAAAATACTTTAACGATTTGTATAATCTTACTTCATTTTTTCGCTTAAAGTAGTAGATTTTCTTTGAAGGAATAGAAAAACCAACGACACTCCTCTTCTAAAAAACTTGATTTTAAGGTGGCTGTAGCGCATTATTGAAGTCCAAAATATGATGTGGTTTTGGGCTGATGACATCATAGGAATAGGACGTGATCATATCAAAAGCAATCACACACCAGAGACGACTCTTTGCGC
>JAHDHB010000187.1:282-10737 GCA_020631545.1 Saprospiraceae bacterium
ATTAATAGTTATAGCTATGGCCAACTTCTTGCATAAGCATGTAGAGGAATGCACATTTTGACCAACTATTTAATTTACCTATTTACTAGGGTTTACATTGGGATTGTGCTAACAATCCTTTAAATTTGTTGGAGGGGTTCCATCTTCGATTTTCCTACTGTTTTGTACTGTTAAAAAAGTGCTAAAGTGTGGAACCTATTTAGCCATTATGCCCTTAAAGATTTATGCCTTTGGGCAAAATTTTCTACGATTTTCGGTCAGAAAATTTGTAGTCCGCGATAGCTATCGGGAGTAGAAGGTAGAGAGAAGAGTCCCGAAAGCTTTCGGGAGATTTTTCGAAAAAAAATCTAAATTTGTGATGACGGACAGTCCCATACTCTATACTCTATACTCTATACTTTCTACCCTCTACTTGGTTCTGGCTTTGCCAGTTTAGGTTTACCAAAATTGGATAAAACTTTGTAGAGGAGTAGGAAGATTTTTTGCTACTGACATCTTCAAATGAAATATCGTGAATTTCCTTACGATTCGGGGTTCTCGTAGCTTGACATGACACTAGTTAGCTTGGTTGCGTTGAGTTATTTCAACAAAAGTTTGATAAATGAAAACAGATACTTCACCGTTCAAAGAGAAAATTGCACAAATCAAAGAAAAACTGAGGATTAAAAACCCGAAGGTGCGGAAATATGTTAAACGTGGTCTGTGGACGACAGTTGGTTTAGCCGTAGTTGGTTTTTTATCGCTGCTTACGTTTTTCTGCATGATATACTTTGGTTATTATGGTAAAATACCTAAAGCCGATGAGCTTAAGCAAATTCAAAATCCGATAGCATCGGAAGTGTATTCGCAAGATGGCGCCTTACTAGGGAAATATTATTTGGTTAATCGTTCCTTAGCAAAATACAAGGAGATTCATCCTAAGGTGTTTGATGCTTTAGTGGCTACCGAAGATGCTCGTTTTTTCAAGCATGGTGGCGTGGATGCGAAGAGTTTGTTTCGTGTTTTGATAAAAACAGTGCTACTAGGCGATGATGGTTCTGGTGGAGGTAGTACGCTTAGTCAGCAATTGGCCAAAAATATCTACGGACGCCCAAATCATGGAAAACTAACGATGCCCATCAATAAAATTCGGGAAATGATTTTGGCAGGGCGTTTTGAAAATGCTTTTGATAAGGATGAAATCTTAGCCCTATACCTTAATACGGTGTCTTTTGGAGAAGATGTCTTTGGTATCGTTACCGCTTCGGAGCGTTTTTTCAGTACAACGCCCGATAAGCTAGAAGTTCAAGAAGCTGCTATGCTGATAGGAATGCTTAAGGCGCCAACGTCTTACAATCCCAGACGAAATCCAGAAAGGGCGAAGCTACGAAGGAATACGGTGATGGAACAGATGGTTAAGTACCGAAAATTGAACAGTATCAAAGCTAGCCAATTAAAGAAATTGCCCTTAGGTTTGAAATATAATCGGATAACGCAAAGTGATGGCCCTGCACCTTATTTTCGAGAGCATTTGAGGAAAGAATTGAAGGAGTGGTGTGCCAATAACACTAAAAAGGATGGCAGTAACTATAATTTGTATACGGATGGTTTGAAGATCTATACGACCATTGATTCGCGTATGCAGCAATATGCGGAAGAAGCGGTACATACGCACATGTCAAAGCTTCAAGAAGATTTTTTCAAGCATTGGGGGACTCGAAAACCTTGGGGAACGGATGATGGATTGGTCCGAAGAGCGATGAAAAATTCTTATCGTTACAAGGCGATGAAAGAGCAAGGAAAAACAGAAAAACAGATCGAAAAAGCCTTTAATACGCCTGTGGAAATGGAGGTTTTTGGGCATAATGGGCCTGTTGAAAAGAAAATGTCTCCTAGAGATTCTATCGAATATTACTTGATGTTTTTGAATGCTGGTTTTATGGTAATGGATCCTAAAACGGCTAAGGTGAAAGCTTGGGTTGGAGGAATAGATCATAAAACGTTCAAGTATGATCATACTCAAGCGAAAAGACAAGTGGGGTCTACCTTTAAACCTATTGTTTATGCAACGGCCTTGGATCAAGGCGATTCGCCTTGCAAATTTGTGCCCAATCGTTTGATTACCTATAGCGAATATCAGGATTGGACGCCACAAAACTCTGATGGAGAATACGGTGGTTCTTACTCCATGCGAGGTGCATTGATGGGGTCTGTAAATGTCGTTACAGTGCAAACCATCATGAACACGGGAATCGCTTATGTGGTGGAAAAGGCTAAAATGATGGGCATTACGACCAACGTTCCCGAAATGCCTTCGATTGCTTTAGGGGCAGCGGAGATTCCTTTGGCAGAGATGATGCAAGTATATTCGACGCTTGCGAATGGAGGAACGCACATTCCGCCTACCTATTTGCTACGGATTGAAGATAAAAAGGGGCGAACAATCCATAAATTTAAGAGTAATTACTTTGAAAAGCAAGAAGTTTTCCATCCCGAGGATGCTTACCTAATGACAGAGTTGATGCAAAGTGTGGTGGATAGTGGTACGGCTCGGCGCTTACGCTTTCGATATAAATTGGATAACGATATCGCAGGGAAAACAGGTACAACACAATCACAAACAGATGGTTGGTTTATGGGCTATACGCCTAAGTTAGTAGCTGGTGCTTGGGTCGGTGGTGCTGATCGTCGAGTTCGATTCAACTCTATTCGTCTTGGACAAGGAGCGAATATGGCTTTACCTATTTGGGGTGAATTTTTTGTTCGGGTGAATAAAGATCCCAATTTTAAGCATATTAAAGAGGCTCGTTTTCCAGAACCTAGTGAGGAAATGGCGAGGTTATTAGATTGCGCAGGCTACTTGCCCTATGAAATCGAATCGATGCCTTGGATAGCCGAAAATAGTGACAGTTCTCAAAATGTCACAGATCCAGTAGTTAATTCGCCTACAAAACCGACAACGTATACCGGCACTTTGTCAGATAAAGGATTAACTAATAAGAAGAATAGTCGTGTAGCGAAGCCACCTATCACTAAAAAACCAATGACGAGAAAAGCCAAAAGAAAGCAAAAAAGGAAAAACTTTTGGGATAAAATTACTGGAAAAGGAAATTGAGGCCATTTTTTAATATAAAAAAGGTAGCAGGAATTGAATCTTGCTACCTTTTTTTATGAAAAAAGCTCTACCCTAAGGGGCGATTACCCAAAATATACTAGAGGATCTAAGCAAATTTTGCTTTTAATTCCGATTCCACTTCCGAAATTTGTTGGTCGATGCTGTTATATTGTTCGTTTAATTTACGAATTTGGCCGTCTTCAAGCTCCATTAAGGCATCAAAATCATCGAAGTTTTCATCAATTTTATGTTTGATACTTCGAATATAGGCATTGAGTTTATCCTTAATTTCGGCTTCGATTTCGACTCTACCCTTTGCTATTTCTTGATTGTAGCTGGCCAGAATTTTTTTGCGTTTCAAATGCACGGTGGCTCCCGCGAAAAGAAAACCAATCGTAGAAATAATTCCTCCTGTAATGTCAAATACCATTCCTTGGGCAACCGTAGATAAAATAACACCAACAACAGCTAAGCCACTTCCTGTAGCAATATTGGGGGAATAGGAAGAATCTTCTGGAAATATTTTGGAATCAATAAAGCTTTCCTCT
The DNA here is from genome assembly GCA_020631545.1 of Saprospiraceae bacterium. Lineage (GTDB taxonomy): Bacteria > Bacteroidota > Bacteroidia > Chitinophagales > Saprospiraceae > JAHDHB01. Next base: position 3,925 of record JAHDHB010000187.1, read on the forward strand.
TTATTCATAAACCGAGAAAACTGCTCTTGTAAATCCTTCAAAATAGAGATTCTACGGTCAGCAATATCGCCAAAGATTTCATGATTATTCTTTAAGATTGTTGTACTTTGCTTGATTTTTAGGTTTATCAGCTTAGCCATCTGTTGAATGCTTTCAGCGATATCATGAACTCCAGCGTTTAGTTTTTCCCGCATTTCTTTATTCAAGTTCTCTTCTAGATCTGTAGCGAGGCCACTCAACCAGTCTTGCGCAGTTTTCTTTTTGCTAAAAACAGAAAGAAATGTCCGCTTGGCCAAAGGAAGAAAACCTAAGCCTCTATCCAATTCATCTTCCGTCTTTTTTGTAGCTCTATCATAGCCACCGAGTAGATTTTCTACCAGCAAATCTACCTGATTATTCGAGCGTTTTTCTTGTTCATTTAAGGTATCTACAATATCTTTTCGAAAGATTTTATCAGCGTTTAGCTGAGCCTCTCTAGCTTCTAGACCGGATTTAATTCGTTGGCCTACATTTTGGGAGATTTCAATATTATTCAAGAGTTTCAATACAGGGGCTTGTCCTCCTGTAATGTTATCTGCAACATACTTTCTAAGGGGTAAAAAGCCACTTTCTTCATGTTTTCCCTCTAATTCTTGCTTAGCAGAAACACCAAAAATTTTAGGCTCTGTAATTCCTTTCTTTATGGCGTGTTTTCGGACACCGTTTAAGTTGATTTCGAGATCACCAGCATCCATTAAGTCTTTTTGTTGTAAGATGAAAATGATTTTCTTTCGCCAATCTTTATGAATATAATCAAAGAAATCCCAAGCTGATTGTCGGTAGGGGTTTTTGGCTTCGAAAACAAAGACAATCAAATCACTACCAGGAATAAAACGTTCCGTGATTTCTTGATGGTGGTCAGAAATGGTATTCGTTCCAGGCGTATCAACAATTGCAATATCCTTGAGGATATCAACAGGAACCTGTATTTTTTTCAAGAAGTCATTTATGGTAATAACATTCTCTTTTTCTCCATGAATAATCTGTTGGATAACATCCGTGCAAGGATCGGGGGCTACTTTACAAATGTCCTTTCCCGTATCAAGAAGGGCATTGACGAAGCTACTTTTCCCTGCTTTAACTTCTCCTACAATAACAAACATAAACGGCTCCTGAATTCGCTCTCGCAAATCGCTAATCGTCCTCGCCAAATCTTCATTTTTAATATCAATGGTCATTTGGTGAAGCTCCTTAATAATCTCGCTTATCTTAAAGCGTTGCTCCTGAAGCTGAGCATTTAAAATTTTATTGTCCATAGGAAATTATCCAATTGGTTGATAAGTAATTAGGCCTACAAGTTAAGAGTTCATGGTGAAAAGTTAAGTGTCATTCTCACAAGAAGATAGAGAGAAGACATGGATACTTCAATCAATTAAGCATCTTAACCCCATCATTATAACGTTTTTTTTAGTGAAAACTTAATGAAATGTAGTCCGCCGTTATTATAGTCCGCTGATTTTCAAGAAAAAATCAAATATCTGCTCGTTCTAAATTTGTGAAGTCGTTGCTGTTCCATACTCTCTCCCACGTTCTAACTCACTTGATTTTGCTGCGCAGCCTGTAAAAATCATAGTTACTAATGCCGAAAGTAATAAAAAGTCAGGTATTCGAATAAAAAAATGGGCATCTATTCTCTTTAGACGGAATAAAGATAACTTTAGACATAGAAAAACCTTCAAAATTCGACCAATCTTAATTAAAATTCGTCAAAATCATACCTGTTAGAAAAAAACGTTGTAAAAGCACAAATAGGTGGGACAAAAAAAATGAGTCCAGTGTCCTTAAAGGCTATAAAGGGCACTGAACTCTTACCGAGTATATTTTCTAGACGAAAACAACTCAAAGTATTGTATGATAAACCGAAATTATTCCAAATAATAAAAACAAACTGCATCAAAAAAGGGCAATAAAAGCCCTTGAATAAAAAAATAATGCAGTTTGAATGCTTTTTTAAGTAAGAGTACTGCATAACAACTTGATTATGAGTAAAATACTTAATCCTGAGTTGTTTGATTTTGCCTCAGGTCGTTTTCAACATTCAGTATATCATAAAAATGATATACTGAATTATTGAAAACTAAATATCCAGGATAGCTTGGATAGGGCATTACGATGCTTGTGAAATCTGACTTTCGCATCTCCCACTAAAAGTGGAATGTTTGGGTTAGGGCGTGCGCCTAATTATACGCTGAATATTTAATTCAAAGATACTTGAAGGAAGAAGTGTTTGCAAGTAAATGTAAATCGTAGTTTTGACTAGCAAAAATAGAGTATTAAATGCACAAATAGTTAAGGAACAATAGGTTTTGTAAAATGTTTGGGAGGGAAAATGACTCAGGCTTTTTGGTAAACATGTAAGCCTGAATGTTAGGTTGTCGGGCAATATTTGGGTTGGGAAAAAAAACAATTTGAATTTAATTCCGAATTATTTGTGGCATAACCTTAATAGCTATACTATAGCTAGAAGTCATAGTACAATTAACGAGCAATATTTGCTCATGCAAAAGAACACAATTCAAGTGTAAAAACAAGAAAAGTAGCTTCTTCCAATGAAAAACAGATAATGAAAAATAATAAATTATTTGGGTTGACTTGAGTAAGAGGAGGTAGCAAATTATTGCTCAGTCTCATCCCAAACTAAAGAAAGGAGGTAAAGAATATAATGCAAATTCATAGCTGTGAAAATTAAATGATTACAGAAAATTGATTACATATCAAAGATGAAACAATCCTACTCATCACACAAATCGACTTTTTCCACGTTTTTGACGCTGATATTTAAGGGTGGGTTGTCTTAAGGTGTTGTAAGACAGAGGTTTTTCTAAAATCATTGCGGCTGCATTGACACGAACTTAGCAGAACCCAAAAACTAGTTTTTGGGTTCTGCTAAGTTCGATAAATTATTTAAAACGTCCAACTACACGGATTTAAAATATTGAGAGGGATTCTTTGAGGCAATGGGTTTTAATCATTAGATTCTCAATAAATTATTTTCGAAGGTCACAAGAAAAATGACACAATAGTTTTTTTTCTTACTAAATCATTTTGTACATTTAATTCGAAATTAAAATAATTCTAAATCTACTAAGAAGAACAATGAAAAGTTTAACCCAGATTATACGCTGTTTAAAACCAAGTGAGGTCAGGCTTATTCGAAAACTTTATAGGGTGCAACCTAATGGAGAGGATAAAAAACGGTTGACCTTATTTGAGATTATCCTCGCTAACAAAAACATAACGGATCAAGAAGCAGCAGAAAAGCTCTACAATTCTAAACCTAATTCCGCTTTTTCACACATAAAAGGAAGATTAAAAAACGATATCCTCAATTTTTTAATTATTCATGATGCTAGCAAAAAAACAGATGTTTCTAAATACTATCAGCTAGAATTGAATTGTAGAAAAGGAATAATGCAAGCAGAGCTGTTATTAGCTAGAGGGTTGTATAATGAAGGTGAAAAACTTTTGCTGAAGATTCTTCGAACGGTAATAGATTATGAGCTTTTTGCTGAGATAATACAAATCAAGAGCCTTTTAAGGATCACGCTAGGGTTTAGAAAAGGGGTAACTGAATACGTAAAACATAGTAAAAATATTGATTACTATTTGAGTGAGTATCAAAAATGGCTCAAAGTTCGCGAATATTATTATAGATTAGCGCTTCCTAATCAATTTCAAACTAATAAAAGAAAAGAATTATTGCAGGCGAGTAGTGGGTATTCTGATGAATTAGACCGTTTACATACGGAGGATTCAAGCTCACGTTTTAGGTTTCATTATTATTTATTTAAGGTACATCATCATAACATTTCTCAAGAGTTTCCACAATCCTTGAAATATGCAAAAGCCTTGGTTGAACTTGTGCTTTCAAAGCCTTTATTGAACAAAAAGCCAAACATTTCTGGAACACACATGAGTCTAGCTAATGTGCAAATAAATCTTAGTCAGTATGATAAAGCTATTGCTGCGGCTCATGTAGCTGTTGAAAACTTTAAATCTGGAATGGTTAATGAGCTCAAAGCGCTTGAGGTTCTTTTCTTTGCTTATCTTAGGAAAAGAGATTACAAGAATGCGACGCTAATCATCCATAGAAGTTTGACGCACAAGCGTATAAAATCTAACAAAGCGTTTCATGCTAGATGGCAGTTCTTTGATGCTAATCTTGCTTATATTTTAGGTGATAACGAAAAAGCTTTCAAGCTTTTACGGCAGAATAATGAATTGCTGAAGGACAAGTCTGGCTGGTTGTTTGGATTTAAGCTTTTTGAAATGATGCTGACAATTGATGAAAAAGATTGGTACTGGTTAGGTTTTCAGTTGAATAATTTTAATCAATTACTAGGTCGGCAAAAGAAAGCGAATACTGCTAGAGCTAAGCTTATTGGACAAATGATACGCTCTTTGTTAAGCAATGGAGGTAATTTTGATTTAGCTATCGAAAAATCGCATAAAAAGTTAGCTATTCTAGAGAAGGGAGAAGGTGATTACTATTGGGATCCTGTTGGTTATGAGGTTATTCGCTTTGATGAATGGCTCAGGTACAAATCCAAAAAGCACAAGAACAAAATAGTTCCAGATGAACAGTAGAGAATGCATTTCTAGTATTTATGAGCAGAACCATTAGTTAAAAGTCAAAGCTGAGCTGGCCATACTTTCCTAGGTTAGAACCTTCATTTACTAAGTTAGAGACGCCTATCCCTAGTAGCCTTACCTTGGCATTGGGAGGTAAGTTATCGGCTAGTAGGCGGCTTGAGAGCTGAAAGAGATCCAGTTCATCCGTTAGAAAATGTTTGACGGTTTTACTTCGATTGGCAATGCTAAAATCGGCGTATTTAATCTTTAAGGTTAAGGTATAGCCACGACTTGCGGAACGAGCAATGCGTTCAGCGAGGATATTCGCAAGCGTTTTCAGTTCCTCTTGCATTTCTTCTAGTACGACCAGATTTTTCGTGAAAGTATTCTCTACGCTAATAGACTTTCTTATTTGTGACGGATTTACAGGCCTGTTGTCCTCTCCGCGTACCATGCGATAGTAAAAACGTCCCTGCTTTCCGAAGTGTTTTGCTAGTTCGATTTCGGAAAGAGCTTTGAGTTCCAAACCATTGGTGATGCCCATTTTTCGCATTTTTTTAGAGGTGACTTTCCCTATTCCGAAAAATTTATCTATAGCTAATGTTTCCAGAAAGGGAATAACCTCTTCCGGCAAGATAACCTTCATGCCGTTTGGTTTGTTGATGTCAGAAGCAATTTTCGCGACAAACTTGTTTATAGAGACTCCAGCAGAAGCAGTTAGTCCTGTTTTTTCATAGATTTTCTTACGGATTCTTTTTGCCACAAGAATGGCAGACTTTTCGTTAAACTTATTATTTGTGACATCCAAATAGGCTTCGTCCAAAGATAGAGGTTGAACTAAATCGGTAAATTCATAAAATATTTCACGGATTTGTAGAGAGATTTCTTTGTAGCGATCAAAACGAGGCCGAACAAAAATTAATGCTGGACATTTTCTAGCAGCGGTAACGCTAGGCATGGCAGAACGGACTCCAAACTTCCTTGCTTCATAACTCGCCGCTGCGACTACCCCACGAAGTTTAGAACCTCCTACAGCAATAGGCTTGCCTCTAAGCGCTGGATTATCCTTTTGTTCCACAGAAGCGTAAAAGGCATCCATATCGATATGAATTATCTTCCGCATGGCGTTTTTCATTACTCTTTAATACCCAAAGCCTTTTTAGCTTTTTTCAAGTACTTCTTTCGGTCATCGATTCCATTCAATCCACCATTAATTAGCTTTGTTATTTTGATCACATCATCTTTATCGGCTAGCGCGTTCAATTTTTTGCGTGACCAATACCATCCCGCAACTTCTACAGCATACTTGGCAGAAGCCACTAAATCAGGATTATCGCCTTCGGTAAAGTTTTTATCTAAGGATTCCCCAAATTTCACATAATTTGTACGACCCGTCAATTGTATCAAGCCTCTTCCTCTAAACTTATAGCCGTCACCTGGTTGGGTATTCCCTAATTTGGTATTTCCTTCATATTTCAATTGAAATCGACTTCCTCTTGTGGCTATTTTTTTAGCGTTTAGCTTTGGATTTTTCCATATTTCCTTAGAATATCGAAAACTGCCACTCTCATGAGCTACTTGGGCTATAAAATGTGCAATTCTTAAATTCGTTGTAATTTTATGGCTGTCTAGTGTGGCATTCAACGGTTTAAAATACTTATCTAGATTAGTTTGAGAAACGTAAGGCATGATTTCCTTAAGTTTTGCCTTGGTAATCCATATTTTAGTTGTTTCTTCCATCGGTTCAGCTTTTGGAGTAGGAGCCGTTGTCTTCTTGTCCTTCCCTTCTTTCTTCGCATCATGGGGTAGCACTTCTGGTGCTTTTGGAGGCTCAGCTACAGGTGGTTCATCAAGCGTTGGTTTCTTTTTTTTCTCTTCTTTATAGGCAAAAGGCACTTGTATATCTATTCCAGCGGTTTCCGATACAGGCGGACGAACTGGAGGTTTATACGATTTAGTAGGCTGATTTTTTCCCCATGTTTTTATTAACTCTAAAAGCATTTTCCACATAACAGACAGGTTTGTTTGGGTTTTATTTTTGATACTAACAATCATAAAATACGTCTTTCTTTGAAAAAAGACGAGAAAAACACGGGATTTATACTTTATTTAAATAGAAAATTGAAATAAATCCAAATCAAAAATCCTTATTCAAAAATCTCAAGACCTCATCACACCAAGTATCAGCAGCTTCAAGCATCG
>JAHDHB010000188.1 GCA_020631545.1 Saprospiraceae bacterium
CATAATATCACAATAATAAGAATAGGATCGCTCTTTAAAGCTTATCGTGTTTTTCTTTAAATTGACACTTGGAGAATTTGCGAAATCTAGAATTTTAGAAAAATTTTCGACATCATCAGCGGAGCTAAGCGTCTCTTCCACGTTGTAATAAAAGACTGAACTTCTTTGTAGAATTTTTTCCTTCACTTTTTTAATACTTTCCTTCATTTCTCCAATACTTATCTCATCTTTATTAGAGTAATTAGCTGGGAGATGAAAAATATTTGTTACTACATTTTCGCGACTAGTGTATTCTCCAACCAAATCATTTGAAAGCTCAATAGCCCCTTCGTGGATTAAATCACTAAATATGGTTACGACAAATAAAGGACTAACGTTTGGGGTTTTACCTTCAATGTCGGCTATTAATTCATCAATGTTTTTAAAAGTTTCACGCATGTCTGTAAAGACACCATCTGAAACACTATTCAGGGATTTTTCAATTGCTAAGCGTACTTTTTCTACCTTATCAATTGAGCAGAGCGCTTTTACTTTTTCCTTTATTTTCCCAACATAGAAATGATTGTTTTCTTCATGCTTAATATCCATCATCATCTCAGCTAATACGATTCGTTTGAATTCGATTTTTTCATTCATCTTAAAATCATGATGACGTTCTATATGTTTTATAGCTTTTTTCTTAAAAGCTATAAAACCTTCCTTATCCTTAGCTATGGTTGATTTAGTTTCATCAAGAAAATACAAATAATAAACAGGTCGATCTGCATAAATCTCCTTGGTTTCTTGAGCGATAGACTTCCATCTTATTTCATTCTTAGAAGTCTGTTTCATGGATTGTCCCCAACTGAGTTTACAAGAATTGGGAAAAAAAATATGAACTATAGCTCCAGCTAAAAGGCTAATAAGTAGTGCATATACCATTTGTTTTATCTTCTTCCATTTGGGTCTCATTTTTTTCCACGCACCAGATACATCTCGAATTCTCTCACTAGCAATGCCGTGTTTAATCATGTATTTATTTTCTAAGACCTTTTCTTCCTCAGCGGTTAGATTATCAGGATTAGGATACTTCTCATTCAGTTCCATAATAAGCTGGTTTTCGATCTGCTTCGTCATTTTCTTCGGGAAGTTTTGGACGAGATCTAAGATTTCACTAATATGTTCAAAAGATGCTTTCATTCGCTGGTCTAGTTTACTCCGCAGAGGTCGATAATTTTTGAATACAACTCATTACTAATCTGTGGCTGAGTAGATAAAATGGTTCTTAACAGTTTTCCAAAGTCCAAGATGTCTTTTTCTTCGGTGGCATTCTTTGTATGATTGATAAACTCCATGCGTTTATTAAGGGTACAAATGAGGTTGCTAGGGGATAATTGGCCATGCCTCCTTTCCTTAAGAGCAGATAGAATGCTGATGATCAGATCTTTGATTTCCCGTTCCGTTAAGTTCTTTTTTAGGAAATCGGTCAGTGATACTCCTTCTATGTATTTTCTAGTGTAGATGAGTTTATCTTCTACGATTTCGAATTGAAAAACACCTTTAGGAAACTGGGCAAAATACTGGTGGAAGGCATCAGTATTTTTGTTGTCTTTGAGTATCTTAAGCACTAGGACTTTCTTGTCTTTAACCTTTTTTTTAGTAGAAAACAAAGGATTGCCATCGGCTAGCAGCTCTAGTGGTTGAGGCGGTAGCGCAGCAGTTTTGACAAGAATGGGCACTTTGGGGATTGCCTTCTTAAGTTTTAAGTGTTTTCTTATAAGAGGCGTTAGATCCTCATTAAGCTTTTGCCCAATAAGATAGAAATCAACCTGTTGTTTGAGGCTAAATTCTTGGTTGATACTGATGAGAAAGTTCTTACAAATACCCAAAAAATCGTCTTTTTTTACAATGGCGAGTAGGGTCTCTACCTCTGCACTTCCAACCTTTAGATGTAGGTGCTCAAGCGGGATAAGCGTAGAGGTTTTTTTATCCTTTACAAAGGCATTTGATAGCGTAAGGAACTCATTTTTTACTAAATAGGTCAACGTCTGTCTATTTTCAGGAGTAATCATTTCTAGCTCAACACCTTGCAGCACTTTCCACTCCTTAGCCATTAGTTTGACTAAATTGCCAAGGATTTTCTTTTCCCATTTTTTATGTAAACGTTTGTAAACCCGCTCTTTATTGGAGTCCGTCCCTGAGTAGGAATTGGGTTCAAGTGTTTGCGCATTAATGCCGATTTGCATAGTCGTATTCATTTTTAGTTGGGACAACTCCCATGGTAGAGGGAAGAAACAGTTTGCTAATATTTAATAATTCAACGCCAGATAAATTGCATATAAGAAGATGTTATGACGGGTACCTCTTAATTCGTAATTCTTCACTCGTAATTAATTAAGCAACTCTGCTGCGTTAAGGTTTTTCACCCAATTTTATTTTCTGCATTAAAATCCAAGTATCCTCCTCCTCTTCCTTCCGTTCCAAGACACCAGGTTGTAGTACGATAAAATCTTGTAGTAGCCTCATCTGTTTGATATGTTCAATAATGAGGTTGGCGTCTAGCCATTTTAGAAGATCCTCCATCACCGTATCTTCTAAGATGGGCAGCAAAAAAGCCGTTAATTCATCTTTTTGAATAACCTTTAGTGCCGATTGCCGTTTTCTATTGGGGAATAATACGGCGCTATCGATGGAGGCGTTCATTCCTTCTTGGATGACTTGGCCAAGGTTTAAATAGAATACAGGAACTTTCATGTAAAGGTTGTTTATGGATTAGTAGTTTGATAAAGAGGGCTTTACTCAAAGTAGACGTCGGCTTTATGTAAGATGTACCAATAGCCTTCTCGTTTTTCAACGGTGCCGTGTTTCTTTGTAATTATCTTCCTTTTGCCTCGGTAATTATTCGGAAAATTGCAAGCAGCAGCTATCATCGTACAATCGGTATCAATAAGGACTCGGTGTAGTTCCTCATCATCTTTAATGACATAAAAATTGGCTGTAGAGCTGTTTGGATTGTCTTGTTCTAAAAGAAAAATAGAGTTTTTCCGTTGTCGTTGACTAATATCTTCCTCGTCAAAAGCATTATTGGTTGGCGTAGTGGCTCCAGCATAAAATTGAATTTTAGGCTTTGGTTTGGGAAGCTGAGGTTTCGGTGTATCTGCTTGCATTCCTTTCGGAGAATTCCGTTGATTTGGATCTGGGAATTTTTCCTTGACAGGAATTTTTTTCCTTATAGAAGCCATTCGATTATCTATATGCCATTCAAAATTGGTTTCCTTGGGGAAATTATCAGGAACCGAGGTTGTATCCTCATCATCTATTTTTGCAAATTCGATTTCCTCTTTAGGAGGCGTGTCTTTTTCTTCCCAACCAAAGGTTTTCAAGATCGGTTTTAGAGCGTTGGGTACAGCAAGTTCCGAATTCCACCAGTGCCTTATCAGTTTGATAAGCAAGAATAGCGTTGAAACTAGAAACACAAGGGTAGACAATACAAACCACCACCAACGTTCTTTAAACCATTTTGTTATAGGGTGTACATTCAGTTGCTCATTGACATAAATAGCTAAGGCTTTTTCTGTACGCATTCCTTTTACTTTACCGTATTTATTAATAAAAACTTTTACCCTGTCTCCTAGAGAACTTCTTTGTTTGTTCTTTAATTTATCTGCCAAGAACAACTCAATATCAGGTGCTAATTTGGTATAAGCGGCTTTTGCCTCTAGTAGCATTATCTTATCTTCAACTCTTTTGGCAAGACTATCCTTTAAGCAATATCCAATATGGTCATCTACGATAGTTTGTAGTTGTTTCACATCAATAGAATTCCTAATACGGGCTTGTATTTTAGTACAATCAACGTCTAAAGCTTTGAAATCTTTACACTTCTGATAGAAAGTGACTTCCTTAGTTTCTTTACCCTTAGAAATTGCCGCCTTGATTTTAAAAAGGGTATCTTTTTTCAGTTCGATTTTAGCCACAGCACCTTGAGAAATTTTCCATCCCTTATATTCTGCTATTGGTTTACCTTTTTCATCGTAAATGTTGCCATAAGTATCGGTGTATTGTATGCGCTGTCCTACGTCTCCCTTTTGACAAATATCATTGCCAAGAGCGGGATACCAGCAAACTAAGTTTGCTAGTATCCATATACTGCTAAACCTGATCGTTCTACTCATGTTTTCTTGGATTTACAGGTCATTGAAGATAATGTTATTAACATTGAAGGTGCCTCCTGTAATAGGGTAGAAGAATAAGGAGTGGTCAATCAATTTATCTTCATTGATTTTCAAGTCTTGGAGCCTATATTTCACTCCTCGAACCAAGTAGCCCCTCATTTGGTAATCATCTGTAAAACAGTCAAAGTATTCATTTCTAACCCTGATTTGGAATTCATCATCAAAGGTATTTTTATAACCTTTCAAAATGCCAATAAACCGTTTTACTTCGGCGACGACTTCATCGAAATAATCTTCTTGTTCTAGCAGCTCCTTGTAAGTCACCTCCTTTTGCTCTGTAAGGTCAGACATTCCAAAGGAAATCGTTGGTTTAAAGTGGTAATCACTAGCAGTGGACTTGATTAGCCCTCCTAAGCATGTGACTTCTTTAGAGCCTTTAGGCGGTATGCTAAATTCAATGTTGCGAAGCGTTAAGCGCTGTATGTCAAATACGTTTGAAAAGATGTTAGTGGTCAGTTTTGTAATCGAATCCCCTTTCTCTACGTTAGTGCCGTTGTTCAATATTTTAATGATCCCACTTCCATTACCACTAAAGCAGATGAATTGTGGGATGAATTGCATCTTTAGTTTGTCCAACTTCTCTACTTCCTCCTCTGTTAGCCCATCAAGCGGTTTCTTGAGTAGAGGATGTGTTTTGTACGCTTCTAGAAATTTGTGGTAAGCAATTCGAGCAGTATGGTAAATAATGGCAGAAAAATGAACGAGGATGCTAAACTTAAAGTGATTTTCAGGCCCTGCTAACCTGTTGGGGTAGTCGAATTCAGGGACAGAAAAGAAGAAATTGTTTAACTCATCAGAAGCTAATTCGGCATTGGCTTTTAACGATTTGTAAATCTGCATATAGTCTTCACTATTCTTATCTTCTCTGAAAATCTGTTCGAAGTGCTTGACCATACCGTTTTTGATTCCTTTTTGACCAAGTGATCCATTGCCAAAAAGGGAGTTGGCGCCAAACATAAAGGAAGTACCCCAAATGATTTTTTCATCTTCAATAAAAACAACATCAGAAGTTCCACCACCTATATCAATGGATAAGACTTTGGTACTTTCAAAGAAAGCATTGTTTTTTAGCTGCCAATGGTAAGGCGCTTCCGATTCGTTGATACGATAGGTTTTATTTTCCGTAGCGAATAGATTCTGATACAATCCATTCCAGTTTTGTCCCAAGGCTTGTTGTTGTCCAATAGACATACTCAAAGGGTAAAACCAAGTTATTTTGGTATTGTGGGGCCACGCATTATTCAAAATCACTTTGGCTCTGACGAGTAGTAGTAATTCTTTGATAAATAAGTAAGTATAGTTTTTTTGCTTGGCATTAGCAAACAACCATTTTAGATTTGGAATGTGCTTGATCGATTTTGGCGAATTTGATTTATTATACAATAAATCAATGTTCGAATTAAACAGAATGGCAGGTTTACCAGACTCATCCGTTTTTGTATCAAGGTCTCCTGCCAAAGCTAAGATGGTTCTTGTAGGAAACTTAGCGTACTGGCCATTCTTAACATCTTTAGGAGAGATGATTGGTGGCAAAAACTCATGTTGTAAAAGTTGATCGGCACCAGAAGAGCCCGCAGGTTCCATTATTTTGGTGAATACTTGGTAGTAGCTTTCATTGGTTTCTGGCTGCTTGTGCTTTCGAAGAGAAAGCAGCATTTTTTCTGAATGATCCACAAAGAAATGCTGTCCAAACCCTTCATTTTCTTTGAAAGCAATGTGTGTGTTGGTCGTACCAAAATCAAGCGCAAAAGTATATTCTTTGCTATTTTCAAACCGAGGAGTCACCCATTTTGGGATAAGTAATCCTGTTGCTTGTTGATCTTCTAACTTGATATTTAGGCTAATGAAGTCAAAATCAGTATCATCCACCGCGTAAAAGGTCGAACCTGCTTGTAATCTAGAGGGCAACGTTCGTTCATAGGCTCGTACACTACCCTGTACAGAGAAATAGGTGTTTTCAATCTGTTTGTTGAAAGCAGAGTCATAAAAATGATAAAAAGTAGGGGTGACATCCACATCGAAGTAAGTCAACATCAACCGATAGAAGTTGTCGTATTCCTTTTTACCTGTTTTGTAAGAAGGGAAAATCGACAAGGCAAAATCTGCGGTGACGACATCTTCTTTGCTGTATTTTTGTTCGAAAGTCATCGTTTTCCCTCCCCTTAGAGGTAAGGTAAGCTTTGCGGTGGTTTCACCAGCTAAATGGCTAATTTCTAGAAAATTAAGAATGTCTTCCTTCTTAAAATACTTAAAAAACAAGGGCTTAAGTGGAAGCATGTAAGCATTTTTATCTGAAGTCAACCCAGAAGGTTTGACGGTCAAATAATTTTCCTCATTAATAGGGTATCGAACACGAATCAATTTATCTTCGAGTAAGTCTTCTGCCGTCAAAAATGGATAATTGTAGCTGATCCCCGGCAAAGAACGCTGTTCGATTGGTGAAGCAAGATGCACTTCCGTGATTTTATAATCATGGCTCCATTTAGAACTCGCACTGGTATACTTCCAAGAATAGGTGAAGTTATCTCTAAGCGCTAAAGGCGTGTAGGTGTTTTGTCCATAGATCTGCTTGAAGTCAGAACGTGTGTCTAAGACAAAATCACTTTCTTGCTCAATACCATCTAGGATTCTTTTTTCGCTGATTTGGCCAAAATAAACTCCTGAAATTTCGGTAGGAATATTGCCCGCTGCATCGACTAGGTCGTATTTGCTTTGAAATTCTTCCAACGTTAAGCTGTCTACTTGTTTTATTTGATCTTGCAGCATGGGATCGGCATAAAAACGACCACTTTGACGTAAATACTCGTTAAACTCAGGGAAGTTTTTATCGAATAAAGGATTGACTTTAGGCGAGCGTAAAGCATGTAAATAAAGCTGAAATTCGGGGCTTCGCTTGTGTAAGGGTACAGGAGGCTGGCCGCTTTCAGGTTGAGCAAATAACTGGTAATGACTACCTGAAATCTGAAAGGGTTGAATGATATTCGGTGTAGTAAAAGCCAAGGTCAAGGGAGAGGTTGCTGCTATGGCCTCTCCATCTCTAAGAATGAAGTAAAGATTGTCAATAGATGACAATTCATCACCACTAGCGCCTGATAAGTAGCTGTTTAGTCGCTGATGTGTTTTTTTGTAAAGCGACAAGGTTTTGCCTAGTAGTGCTCGTCCTTCTCTAGAACTTTCTTCCAAGCGGTCTATTCCTGCTTTAAGAGGCCATTTTACAATGGTAAATTTATTTTTTCCTTGGTAATCCCCACCTTTTATAGAGTTAAAATTGAATAGAAGCTCTAGCACATCAAGGCAATGAGATACCAGATAATGGTGGAAGGTGTGCATTTTTCGATTATCCTTATCTAAGACTTCTTCATGCCTTCCTTGGTTTCTAGAGTCTCCTCCTCCTGTAACAAACTCCAAGCCTTGCCTAAAAACTTCTATTCTTGCAAAAGGGGTAGGCAAAGAGTTGAAAAAAGCTTTTAAACTAAAGGCTGGGTCAATAAATTCTGCGGCAATTTCCTTGTTGTATTTTTTGGAGGGGAACCAACTCGTTCCCTCCTCCGTTAAAATATTTAAGGTGCGGTCTGATGATTTTGGTCTGAATACGTGACTCATATCTATTAGCTTTAGGATTATTCTGTTAGTAATTTATTTTTCAAAAACAACTTTCTAGTCCCTTCGTCAAGTAGGTACAATAGCTTGAAATCCTTGCTTTTAGCTTCATTCAAGGTTTTTTCATCGCTATCTTTTTGCCATTCTTTCTTTGTGATTTCACTCATAAAGGTGTCCATCATGCTAAACTTTAGTGGACTACCAAAAAACATCGAAGATTTAAGGGTTGAGCCTTCGATAAAATGGCCTATTTCCTTGGAAGAAACTTCAATATTGATGGGGCTGAAGGAAGGATCCCCTGCTTTCATCTCTAGAAGCCAATTCGCATATTCTTTGAGGAAGTTTAAAAACTCCTTTTGGAAAAATCGGTTTTGATCGGTGAAGTAACGCTTATCTAGTTCTCCTTGTTGCTTAGACCATTGGCGATCCCAGTAAGGCTCTTTAGAGGTTCTTTTGGGGTCAAAATACCCGCCATCTTCAAAAAACTTATAGACGTAGGCGAACCTAGCCATCTCATTGGCAAAAGGTGTATTACCTTCATCTAAGTCTTTGAAATTGATTCGAGTGGTGAATTGATTGACCAAGCCATATTCGAACCACGCTTTGCGCATCAACTGACCATTGATATTTTCTTGCTGGTAGTCTGCATCTTCTAGTTTTGCAAAATGGAAAGCAGCGAGTGCGCTAAAGCACTCAATATAATGTGCTGGATTTAGTTGGCGTTGTCCTCCCACATTATTCTCGTAAGCTCTCACCGAGTCAGGGTCACTGATGTAGTACATGGCGTTGTATTCTTCAATAACACCATCGTAATACCCTAGTGCGGCTTTAGCCTTAGTCATGAAAGTATCCGAGTTTATCATTTCTCCTTTCCCTTCTAGTAAGCGATAATAAGGTAGGATGGCACATAAGCCTATGGGAATGTTGTTCCTGATTTGGCCTTGTGGTAAGCCATTGTCGGGATTTCTAAGTAGCTTAAGGAGAGTTGGAATGCCTGCTGCACCTGTACCGCCAAATAAAGATCCAACAATCATGATTTGATCATTGTTGGTAAATTGACCACAGAGATCTCTAAATTCTCTATATTGAACGAGCTTGTGTACGGTAATGGAACCAATATTGGGATTCCCCTTAAAACCAACATTGAGGTTGTTGTTGAGGTTGATCCTTGAATATAAGAGGTTGACTAAATGCCTTTCCTCAGAATCGCGCATGTTGTCATAGTCAATATATTGTGCTAGCGTGGTTTTTTCATCCTTGCTGCTTAAATCATAATGAAAATCCTTAGTGCCTGGGGGCAATCCAATTTTAGTGTGAAAAAAACCTTGAAAATCTTTGTTTCCTTTCAAGGCAATGGCATTGAGCTTTCTATACTGCTTTAAGATTCGCAGCGTCTCCATTAAGTTTCCGTTGGAGCTATCCAAATCAATAATGATAGGGATCAATTCATCGGCATTGAGCTTGACTCCAGCAGCTAGTTGCATGACAAGTGCTTTTAGGACACGGACGCCAGTTCCTCCTACTGCAAAAAGATATAATCTCTTCATTTTTTAGTCTGTTTTAATGTTCGTTTGTTGAGTGCTGTATAGCCTTGTAGCTATTCTTCTTTCCCTTACAGAGCAGGTAGAGAGCGCACTAGAGTTAATTAAATTACTATTACCACGGAGTTCGTTGTGCATTGGTACTTCCTTGTTTTATGATTAAGGAAATGAGTAAAAAAGCAACTATGGATAACAAAGCATTGGCTAACATCATCGCCCAACAAGTGCCGCCCCAGGGTTCAAGTCCTTCTAAGACTTGTTCGTTGTAGGTTTCTGGAATTATGGTGTAAAACATTAGCAAGGAAACCATAGAAGATGCAAAAGCTGTAAACATCCAGAAGCTAAACCATGTCCGTTTGTAGTAAAACTCTGCTGGAAAGTGAGAGCCGTTTAGAATATAGTAGTAGAAAATAGCGACCACTAAACTTGTAATCAAGGTGGCAAAAAGAAAGCTTGTATAACCTCCTCCAGATACCCAGTAATCATTATTCATTTGAAAAAAGGCATTAAAACTACCTGGTGGTGTAAGGAAAAAAAGAATTTTAGTCAACAAATTATATAGTGTACCCATAATTTATTCTTTTAATTTAAATGGTATTTGGAAATAAAATTGTTCTTCTGCATCGGTGTACCCATAGCCCATTCCTTCAATGAGACTCGCTAGACCAAACATATGGCCTTTTTCAACGGCTTCTTTTTCGCTTTTGGCATCAAGGGGTAAATTCTTTTGTGCTACCCAAGAAGGCAAGGCGTTATTTGGAGTAAACTTGTACAATGGATTTTTCAAGACAAAACGGTAGCCCACCCCTCGTTTTTCTAATATTTCTATCAAAAAGTAATGGGTGTATGCTGGCCGTGGCCTAAACCGTCGTTCTTGCATTTGAATATGAGAGAGTGTATGAATATTGGCGTCTATGACATTGCTTTGTTTGTCAATTAATTCTAAATTTTGCTGAAGGAAAAGAGTGTCCTTTAGGCCCTCTGGTAGATTTTCCAGATTTAATCCAAGAATAAATTGAAATCCCTTTTCCCGATCAAAAGGGACGTCAGAAAGGGTAAGAGGCTCTTGTGCAGAGATAAGGCCTTTAGGTTGATTGGGGGCAGAATCATTGAATAAAGAGGCGACTATTTTTTCATGCTTGAGACTAGCGCCAAAGTGGATTTCGTGTTGGGCTCCCATATCCTTTGATATATTGAGGTGTTGGGCTAGAAGTTGCTTTATGCCTAAGTGTTCCTTGGGTAAGTCCTTTGCAATTAGCAAGACAAAATAGGGGCGACGGCCATCAATCAAGTAGGCGTTTTCATCGCCATTGCAAGGAAAATAACTACCTTTAAATTGAGAATTAAGTTGATATAGCGAAACT
>JAHDHB010000189.1:0-2922 GCA_020631545.1 Saprospiraceae bacterium
GAAAGAAAGTATTACGAACTACCCACCAAAGAACGGGGAAAAGGGCATCTATCCTTTCAAACATACCTGCCAAAACAGCTTATTTTTAACTAAAAAACAGCAATTATTATGAAATCAAACAACTCAAGAGAGCGTGAAGCACCTAGTATCTCGGCAGGCTCTATGGCAGATGTCGCATTTTTATTACTTATTTTCTTTTTAGTCGTCACGACCATTGATGTCGATAAAGGAATTCAAGTGCTACTACCTCCTTGGTGTGAAGGACCTGAATGTTCGACTATGACAAGCGATGATAGGGTTTTAGCCGTTGCATTAAATATGAATGATCAACTCTTAGTAGAACAACGAGAAATGCCAATCCAACAGTTGCGAAGCAAAACGAAAGAATTTATTCGCACTCGAAATCAAGAAGGAAAAAGTCCAGCAGTTATTTCTTTAGTGAATGACCGTAGTACTTCTTACGAATCCTATGTCAAGGTTTACAATGAATTACGAGCAGCGTACAATGAACTTTGGGAGGAAGAAGCCCAAGCACAATATGCCAAAGCCTATACTTTTTTGGAAAAAGATGAACAAATCATAATTAGAAAACGGTTCCCTCTTGTTATTTCCGAGGCAGAACCAACCGATTTTGCGGTGAATTGATTTTGAGGAGTGTAGCGAGGGGGAAAGTACAAAGAAAAGAACTCCCTCCTCGCTCCCAAGATATAGATGCCTAAACATTTGGGTAATCCCTTATTTTTTTTCACCTTTGGGAACCATTAGAAGTGGCGCGTTTGTTGTGTATTAAGTAATGTCATTTTTTGAAAGTTTTTAAGCATCTAAAATTACTAAAGGAAGTTCTAAACCAATAAGACTTCCCTTGCAGTTTAACTGAATATCATGTCTAAAGTACGAGTACGATTTGCACCTAGTCCTACAGGTGCCTTGCACATTGGAGGAGTTCGAACAGCTCTTTACAACTACCTATTTGCCAAGCAAAACGGTGGTTCTTTTATATTAAGGATCGAAGATACGGACCAAACACGCTTTGTGGAAGGCGCAGAAGAATATATCATTGAATCCTTAAAATGGTGTGGAATCGAACCTGATGAGGGGGTAGGTTTTGGTGGAGAATATGGCCCTTATCGACAATCAGATCGAAAAGGAATGTACGCCCAATATGCCAACCAACTCCTAGAGTCTGGCCACGCTTACAAAGCTTTTGATACCAAAGAAGAATTGCAAGAAGCTAGATTAGCTGCGGAAAAGGACAAGAAAACGTTCCGTTATGATATAAGCACTCGGATGTCGATGAGAAATTCGCTTTCTCTCTCCTCGGAAGAAGTCAAAGAATTGGAAGCCAACGGCATTCCTTTCGTACTCCGTCTTAAAGTTCCCGAAAATGAAGAAATTCATTTTCAAGATATGGTTCGTGGAGATGTCAAGTTCTCTTCTAATGAGTTAGATGATAAAGTCTTACTTAAAGTAGATGGAATGCCCACTTATCATATGGCGAATATTGTGGATGATCATTTTATGGAAATCTCCCATGTCATCCGTGGAGAAGAATGGTTGCCTAGTACGCCTACACACGTCTTGCTTTACCGATTTTTAGGTTGGGGAGACAGCATGCCGGTATTCTGCCATTTACCCTTGATTCTCAAGCCAACTAAGGGGAAATTGAGCAAGCGGGATGGCGCAAAATTTGGAATCCCTGTTTTTCCTTTAGATTGGGAAGAAAAAGATGGTTCAATAGCCAAAGGCTTCCGTGAATGGGGATTTTTGCCCGAAGCCGTGATTAATTTTTTGGCACTTCTAGGTTGGAATCCAGGGACAGAGCAAGAAATTTTCGATTTAGCGGGATTGGTTCAAGCTTTTGACCCAACAAATATCAATAAATCGGGTGCTCGATACGATTTTGCAAAAGCAGAATGGTTTAACCAACAGTATATTATAGCAACCGACAATGAAGCTTTAGCCGCTAAAGTAGCTCCAATACTAGCCGCTAAAGGCCATCATCCAAGCCATGAAAAGCTGGTAAGCATTTGCGCTTTACTCAAAGAACGAATGGGCATTTTACCTGATTTTTGGTCTAAAGGTTCTTATTTCTTCGAAGAAGTAAAAGCATATGACAACCAAAAAGTGATTCGTAAAAAATGGAAATTGGATCGAAGAGAAGCCTTCAACGGCTTAGCTGCACAATTGAATGATTTGGAGAAGTACGATGCAGAAAATTTAGAGCAATTAGTCAAAAAGTTTATGGCTGACAATAGCCTAGGTTTTGGTGATGTACTACCATTTTTACGCCTTGCTACCTCAGGTTCGACACAAGGTCCTCCAGTCTTTGAGATTATGGAAGTCCTCGGTAAACAAACGGTAAACAAACGTTTGGAGCAAGCCTATAGCGCTTTTGACGAAGTCATCAAAGCCAAACTACAACAACTTTAATAGCAGGTGTGGAGGGCTATCCATAATTGGCTGCCCTCCATATCCTCTCGTATACACCACATTTTTAGTTTAACGCTCACACGCTTTTAATCATGGCCAAGAAGAAAAAAACGCCCAAAAACGATAAGTTGGAAAATCCTTCTGAAAAGAAAAAAAGAACAACACCTAAAAAACCACAAGTCCATAAAGATTTATCTGGTTTTGAAATCTCCATCAATGAATTTGGTGAAATTGTTACCAATATGAAAATGGACAAGCTTAATGAGTTTCTAGATAAAAACCTGGACGACAAAAAGTTGAATGAACGAGAGGAAAATAAAGGTGGCCCAGCTAAAGATCAACTTTAACAAGGAAATTTAGTTCTTTTTTAGGCAATTCCTTCTTGGATAGAGCTTGACTTTATTCCATCCTGAGACATCACGATAATAAAAAATAACTAAGCAAGCCCCGAAATACTAAAGGCAATGCCACATGGTGACCGCGGGCTGCTTT